>JBDTIW010000069.1:0-4200 GCA_039936215.1 Caulobacteraceae bacterium
CGCCAATTCCCTCGACGCGTTCTGGATGCCGTTCACCAACAATCGCGGCTTCAAGGAACACCCGCGCCTGCTCGCCCGCGCCAAGGACATGCACTATTTCACCCCGGACGGTCGGGCCATCCTCGACGCCACCGCCGGCCTGTGGTGCGTCAACGCCGGTCATGGCCGGGCGAAGATCGTCGAGGCCATCGCCCGCCAGGCCGCCGAACTCGATTTCGCCCCCACCTTCCAGCTCGGCCATCCCCTGGCCTTCGAACTGGCGGCCCGCCTGGGGGCTCTGTTTCCGCCGGGTCTCGACCACGTGTTCTTCTGCAATTCCGGGTCCGAAGCGGTCGATAGCGCGCTCAAGATCGCCCTGGCCTATCAGCGGGCGATCGGCCAGGGATCGCGCACCCGCCTGATCGGCCGCGAGCGCGGCTACCACGGGGTCGGCTTTGGCGGCATTTCGGTGGGCGGCATGGTCGGCAACCGCCGCTGGTTCGGGCCGCTTCTGCCGGGCGTCGATCATCTGCGCCACACCCACGGGGCGGGCGAGGCCTTCACCGACGGCCAGCCGGCCGCCGGAGCCGATCTGGCCGACGATCTGGAGCGCCTCGTCGCCCTGCACGGCGCCGACACCATCGCCGCGGTGATCGTCGAGCCGCTGGCCGGTTCGACCGGCGTCCTGCCGCCCCCGGTCGGCTACCTGGAGCGCCTGCGCGAGATCGCCACCCGCCATGGCATTCTCCTCATTTTCGACGAGGTCATCACCGCCTTCGGGCGCCTGGGCGCGGCCACGGCCGCCGAGCGCTTCGGCGTCATCCCCGACATGATCACTTGCGCCAAGGGCCTCACCAACGCCGCCGTCCCCATGGGCGCGGTGGTCGCCGGCACAAATGTCTACGACGCTATTGTCGAGGACGCCGCGCCGGGGATCGAGCTCTTCCACGGCTACACATATTCGGGCCACCCCCTGGCGGCGGCGGCCGGGCTGGCGGCCCTGGAGGTTTATGAGGAGGAGGGCCTGTTCGCCCGCGCCGCCTCGCTCGCCGGCTATTTCGCGGCGGGGGTTCACGGCCTGCGCGGCAGCCGCCATCTCATCGACATCCGCAATCTCGGTCTCGTCGCCGGCATCGAACTCGAACCTCGCCCCGGCGCCCCCGGCGCCCGCGCCACCGAGATCTTCCACCGCTGCTTCGATGAGGGCCTCCTCATCCGCGTCACCGGCGACACCATCGCCCTCTCGCCGCCGCTGATCGTGGAGAAGGGGCAGATCGACGAGATGGTGGGCAAGATCGCCGAGGTTCTGGGACGGACGGAGTAGCGGCGGGCGCCCTGACGGTGAGGACAACCTGCCCGCCGAGATCGAAAGCTATCTCCAGACCGCGCCAAGCGAAGAAGTCGAGATCTTCGAGGACATCGACAAGAGCCATGGACGGCTGGAAATCCGCACCTGCTGCGTCTCCAAGACCGTCGGCTGGCTCAAGACCGATCGCGCCTTCCCCGGCGCCTACCGCTTTCCAGGCGCCGCGCCCCGGTCACGTCGGCGCACTCGCCTGCTACCCCGTCACCGCATAGATCATCACCCCCGTCGCCACCGCCAGGTTCAGGCTGTCGGCGCGACCGCGCATGGGGATCTTGACGGTGATGTCGCAGGCGCCTTCCAATTCGGGTGGCAGGCCCGCCTGCTCGTTACCCATCAGGATGAGGGTCGGATCGCGCCAGGCGGCGGCGCGGAAGTCCGTCCGGGCGGTCAGCATCGTTCCCACCACCGATCCCGGCCAAGCCCTCCGCCAGGCGAGGAATTCATCGATTCCGCATCGGGCGATACTGACCGCGAAGATCGAGCCCATGGTGGCGCGCACCGCCTCCACCGAATAGGGATCGCAGCAGTCGCCGATCAGGATCACGGCGCCGCATCCGGCCGCGTCGGCGGTGCGCACGATGGTTCCCAGATTGCCCGGATCGCGCACCGCCTGCAGGGCCACCCAGCAGCGCGCCGCCGCCGGATCCAGGTCGGCGAGGGCGGTGTAGGTCTGTTCGAACACCCCCAGCACGGTCTGTGGATTGTCGCGGCGGGCGATCTTGGCCAGGATGGCGTCCGTCACCTGGGCGCTCTCGCCGGCCACGGCGGCGGCGCGCTTCAGCAACGGGTGATCGGCGGCCGATGGGCCAAAGAGCAGCAGGCGGGGCGCGCGGCCCAGCTCCACGGCCTCGGTGACGATCTTCAGCCCCTCGGCGAGAAAAAGGCCGCTCTCGTCGCGGTTCTTGCGCAGGTGCAGGCCGCGCGCCGCCTTGACGGCCGGATTGGTGAGCGAGGTGATCGTCCGCCCGTTCACGGCGCGCTCCAGCGGGCAAAAAAGGAAAGGCCCGCGCCCCGGTCGCGGTTCTCCTCCATCAGGGCCAGTTCCCCCCAGTCGATGACCCCGCCTCGGCCGGTCAGCGCGTCACCCATCAGTCCGGCCAGGGCCAGTCCGCTCAGCCGCTCGGAGTAGGCGTTGAGGAGCAGGAAGGCGGCGTCGTCCGACAGCAGGGCCGCGCAACCGGTCATCAAGTTCGGCAGGTCCTCGTGCAGCCGCCACACCTCGCCGGCCGGTCCCCGCCCGTATTTCGGCGGATCGAGGATGACGCCGTCGTAGCGCGAGCCGCGTCGAACCTCCCGCTGGACCCATTTACGCGCATCCTCGCAGATCCACCGCACCGGCGCCGAAGCGAGACCAGCCAGCGCCGCGTTGTCCCGCGCCCAGCCCACCGCCTTCTTCGACCCGTCGACGTGGGTGACGCTCGCCCCCCGCGCCGCCGCCACCAAGCTAGCGACGCCGGTATAACCAAACAGGTTCAATATCTTCATGGGCTTTTCTGACTTCGTCAGCAGCGCGTCGAGCCATTCCCAGTTGGCGGCCTGTTCGGGAAACACCCCCAGGTGGCGAAAGGCGGTGAACCGGCCATGAAAGCGCACGCCGCGCCAGGCCATGGGAAAGTCCTCCGGCAGGGGCCGCGCGAATCGCCAGCGCCCGGCCTCCTCCTCCTCGCCCCCCTCGAACACTGCGTCGGCGCCCGCCCAGGCTTCGGCCGTCAGCCCTGGCGCCCAAAGGCACTGCGCCTCCGGTCTGACCACCACATAGGGCCCGTACCGCTCCAGCTTGCGCCCCCCGCCGCTGTCGATCAGCCCATGATCCGCCCACGGCGCCGCGCGCGGGGCCGCAGGGCTGGTCGCGATCGACGGGGAGGGGAGGGCGGTCATCCTCATTCCACCGCGACGAACCCATCCTCCTCCAGCCGATAGAGGATGCCGGTCGCGATCCCGAACCGGAACCCCGCCAGTTCGAGCCGCCCCGCCGCCACCGCCTCGGCGATCCAGGGAAAGGTCAGGCAGTTGGCCAGGGAGACGCGCACCACCTCGTCCTCGTAGTGGGCCAGCACCTCGGCGTGCGCCAGCCCGTCTGGAACCGGCGCCATGGCCGGCCGGGCGATCTCCATCCACGACTGGACAAAATCGCGCGCCTCCTCGGGCGCCCCCTCGACCATGGCCTTGACCCCGCCGCACTGGGCGTGGCCCAGGACGATCAGCCTGGGGACCTTGAGCACCCGCACTCCATACTCGAGGGCCGCGCTGGTGCCGTGATAGGCCCCGTCCGGCTGATAGGGCGGCACCAGGCCCGCTATGTTGCGGACGATGAACATCTCCCCGGGCCCCGCCCCGAACACCGTCTGCGGATCGACCCGCGAATCCGAACAGGCCACCACCAGGGTCGCTGGCCGCTGCCCCTTGGCGGACAGCGCCTCGTAGCGCGCCTTGTCGGCCGGCCAAGCCTGGGCGCGGAAACGGCGATAGCCTTCGATCAGACGGTCCATGGCGCGCTTCTCACCCCATGGCGGCTACCATGTCCAGCATCCTTCCTCCCCATGAAGACCCCATGAAGGGGAGGGGGGAGCGTTTGCTCTACGCCATCGCCACGCCCGGCCGCGCCAGCATGGGCGGGGGCGTGCGCCAGATGTCGTGGGTGACACTCACCGCCGCGCCGCCGCCCGCTCCCAATCCCGCCGCCGCCGCGATAAACCGCTGAGCCGGGGCCGGATCGTGGATGGTCACCCCCCCATGCCCGTCACTGGAGGCGGTGAAGGTGGAGGACCGATAGTCGCCGATCAGGGTGATGTGGGCGGTGTGGGTTCCGTCGGTGACGGTGAGGGTTCCGGAGGTGGCCGTGCCGGAGAAGGTGG
>JBDTIW010000070.1:0-17062 GCA_039936215.1 Caulobacteraceae bacterium
TGACCAGCGCGATGCATATGAGTTGGCTGCGCTACATCGGCGGCCGACTGAAAAGCGACTACCGATACTCCATCGGCCTGGTCTACAACCCCTTCCCGTGGCCCGCCCTCGCCGACGCCGACAAGGCGCGGCTGGACACCCTGGCCCAGGCGGTGCTGGACGCCCGCGCCGCCCATCCGGGCGCGACCCTGGCCGACCTCTACGATCCCGACGTCATGCCGGCGGGCCTGCGCCGCGCCCACCGCGCCCTCGACGCCGCGGTGGACAAGCTCTACCGCAAGGCGCCCTTCGAGGACGACCGCGAGCGGGTCGAGCATCTGTTCACCCTCTACGAGGCCATGACCGCCCCGATGCTGGCGCGGCCGGGGAAGCGGGGGCGGCGGGGGCGATAGGAAGGGCGGCGGCCGGACGCCCCCTCCGTCACGGCGCGAGAAAGAGCGCCGCGCCACCTCCCCCGCGAAGAGGCGCAGGGGAGGATTGATCGCGATTACTTTCTTCAATCCTCCACCGCGAAGCGGGGGAGGTGGCGCGCGATGCCCGCTCGCATCGCGTGACGGAGGGGGCGTCGGGCGGCGTCAAACGTGCATCAAACATGGCGAATCAACGCCACGGCCATGTCGTAAATCCCCCGCGCCACCTCATCGGCGTCCGCCATCACCTCCGCCGCCGAACAGCGGACGACGGTGTAGCCCAATCGTCTCATATAGAGATCGCGCCGTTCGTCGTGATCGCGCTGTGCTTCATGTCCGTGCCCGGCGCCGTCGATCTCGATCACCAGTCTGGCGGCGGCGCAATGGAAGTTGGCTATGGAGGGGCCGATGGTGTGCTGGCGGCGGAAGTTCGGCTGGCCGCGAACGCGGACGCGCAGCTTCGCCCACAGGATCACCTCGGGCGGGGACATGGCCCCGCCCAGAGCCTTGGCGCGATCGTCGGTCTTGGTGAACGAGCGCATGGCGCAAGGGTCGCCGCCCCTAACCGGTCGGCATAAGCACCTTGACGCCGCGCACGTTGGCGTCGGGATTGGTCCAGAAGGCGTCGCCGAGGAAGCGTTCGAAGAGGTCGGGGGGCAGGACGGTGGGGCGGGCGGTGAACTCCACCTTGCCGCGCACCTTGTGCAGGCCGGGCGTGCCCAGCAGCACATCGAACTCCTCGGCGTCGTATTCGACGTGGTCGAAGTCGTGGGGGAAGGCTTCCTCGCCGATGAAGTCGTAGATGGCGGCGACGGTCGCCGCCGGTTCGCGGGTCAGGGCTTCGTAGCCGACCAGGAGAAGGCGGTCGGCGTATTCGCCCCAGAAGGCTTCGCGCAGGGCGTCGAGGGCGAAGCCGACCATGCCGTCGCTGGCAGCCAGGCGGTTGACCCTTGTGTAGACGGTGCCCCCGGGGTCGAAGCCGAAGATGCCCGACAGGTCCAGGTCGTTGCGCCTCGTGAGCCGCTCGATCGAGTCCATGATCCAGGAGACATTGCGCACGCAGCAGATCACCTTGGCGGCCGGGAAATGGGCGGCGATGGACGGCATCTTCGAACACCACAGGCGGTTGGTGTCGAACACCACCTGGCCCTCGGCGATCTGGTGATAGTAGTTCTCGAACACGCCGGTGATCAGTTCGCGCTTCTGGTCGGCGTCGATGAACACCGCCGCCTCGTTCTTGCGGCTGACCGCCCCCAGCATGGCCAGATAGATGGCCCCCACCGGGCTGGTCATCATGGCGTGGAAGCGCGGGTTCTGGCGCAGGATGGCCGACAGCAGGGTCGAGCCGGACCTGGGCAAGCCGGAAATGAAGTGGATGCCGTGGCGCATGGTTGGTGGACTCCCCCGGGAAGGCTGGATGAGCGCGCTTCGCCGTGCGAGCAGGATGCTCATGGCGCCAGGATAAGCAAGCGACTCTTGTAGCACGGGGTTTGTCAGCCCGCTCTTTTCAACCATCGGCAAGAGCGGGCAGGATGCCCATAGGCGCTAAGATAAGCGGTCTGTCTCTCGTACCGCCGGCTTCCAGCCGGCCCTTCGCCATCGTCGTGAGAGAGCCGGCTGGAAGCCGGCGGTACGAGAGGCGCCGCGCTCGATTGCCTAACTTAGCGCCTATGGGCAGGATGCCCGCGCTACGATAGGACGCTACGACCGGCGGGCCCGATCGGTCCAAATGGACTGTTTTCGATAATCACATGTGTTTACAAGGGACCCTAGGAACTCCCGACGATGGAGAGGTGATGGGCGCGCGTATCGACCAAGGCGACTTCGTCGACCGGATCTACGACGCGGCGGTCGAACCCGATCTGTGGCCGCGTCTGCTGGAGCGCCTGGCCGACATGATCGGCGGCGACGGCGCCATGCTGATGTGGCAAAACCAGCTGACCGGCGTAGGCGTGGGCGTCACCGTGCGCTTCGATCCGGCGACGCCGGAGCTCTTCTTCGGCCACTTCGCGAAGTGCAACCCCCTTCGCCCGCCGCCCGACCAGATCCGCGCCGCGATCCGCCACTTCGTCCCGCGCATAATCACCGACGAGGACCGGATCGCCAAGCCGGACCTGATGCGGACCGAATTCTACAACGACTTCATGGCGCCGTGCGACTTTCACTCGACCCTGTCGATCGGCCTGGCGGCGGAGGGCCTGGACGGCGGGACGGTGGATGTGACCCGCCCTCGGCGGCGGGGCCCGTACACGAACGACGACCTGACGTTGTGCCGGCGCCTGCAGCCGCATTTCGTGCGCGCCTTCAATCTGGGGCGCAAACTCGCCGCCTCGCGCGGCGTGGGCGGAGACCTGGCCGCCGTCCTCGATCTGCTGCCGCATGGGGTCTTCCTGCTGGGCGACGATGGGCGCCTACGCCACGCCAACCGCGCCGCCGAGGCGCTGCTCGCCCAGGCGCACAGCCTGGCCGTGGTGGGCGGGCGCCTGACCGCCGGCACGCCCGACGCCGCCCGCCGGCTGCAGGCCCTGATCGGCGCCGCCGCCGACCCCGACCCCGAACGCCGCTCGGGCGGTTCCATGGCCTTGTCCGCGCCGCCGCGGCGCATGCCCCTGTCGGTGACCGTGGCGCCGGCTCGCTCCGAGTATCACACCGTCTTGCACATCGGGCCGGCGGTGATCGTCTGCGTGACCGATCTCGACGCCCAGATCCCCCTGCCCCAGCAGAGGCTCGCCGACCTGTTCGGCCTCTCGCCCGCCGAAACCCGCGTGGCCCAGGCTCTGTTCGAGGGTCTGGACCCCGGAGAAGCGGCCGTCCGACTGGGCCTCAGCGTCTACACCGTGCGCGGCCACCTGATCCGCATTTTCGAGAAGACCCACACCAGCGGCCAGGTCGAACTGGCCCGGCTGATGGTGCGCGCCATCGGCATCGGCGGGGGATAGGGGGGTTCGATCTGGCGGGTCAGGGCCGCCGCCGGACGCCCCCTCCGTCACGCGGCGCGAGTGGGCGCCGCGCGCCACCTCCCCCGCTTCGCAGGGGAGGATTGAAGGAAGGTCGGCGTATTCAATCATTTCAATCCTCCCCCGTCCTCTTACGGGGAGGGGGCGTCCGGCCATACGCGCCTATCGCTCCCCAAAATCGCGCCGATATTCAACCTCCAGCTTCCGGGCCACCGCTTGCGAAGCGCGGTGGGCGAGGACGGCGGCTTGGAGATCGGGCGGCAGGGCGGGGGCGTTGGAGGGCCGCAGGACGAGCGTCGGGTCGGTGCGCAGGGCGGCGATGTCCAGGCCGGTATTGCCGCCGATGAAATGGCCAAGGCGAATCCGGGTCAGGGTCTCTGGCCCGAGCGGAACATCGAGCAGCGCCGACAACCGGCGCAGGTGTCGGTCCGGATCGGCGACGAAGCCGTCCCAGCTCAGCACGACGCGGCGGCCGGCCGGGCGGATGGTGCGCAGATGCGCCAGGTGGTTGTCCGCCCAGCGGTCCAGGGCGCCCGCCGCCCAGGCCGGGTCAGCCGTCGCGGCGCCGTCCGGCTGGCGCAGTTGCTGTTTGAGCATGGAGCGCAGGTAACTGGCCGGCGTCTTGAAGGACAGGATGTAGTCGAAGCGGGACAGCGGATCGCGCTGCTGGTAGAAATGAATGTTCTTGTCGGCGGTAACGAGGTTTTTCACCCCGAGGCGATCGGCGATCTTGGCGTACCAGCCGGTTTCGTCGTCGGCCAGGGCGACCCGGAACGGCGGGTCGAAGTATTGGCAGGTGCGTCCGCAGACCCGGCAGGCGATCGGCCATTGAACCTGCGGAACCTTCGTCCCCTTGATGGGATGAGTCTGGCCGGCCCCGTCGCGGGTGTTGGTCAGCCAGTGGGTCTCGCCGGCGAAGGCGAAGAGCGGCATCGAGCCCAGGATGACGCCCAGGGTGGTCGAGCCGCAGAAGGCCATGCCGGCGATGGCCAGGTGGCGATAGCCGGCCATGGTGTCGCCGGCCTGAAGTTCCGCCTTCATGGACCGGGCGATCGCCGCCGGCGAGACGACGGCGCGTTCTCCCAGCGCCGTCCGCGCCCGCTCGATCATCGCCGCGGCGCCGTCCACATCCCGCCGCGCCAGGGCCAGGTCGGCCAGATCCAGGGCGAGCGCGCCGGCCATGGGCTCGGCCGTCGCCACCATGGGCGCCAAGGCGGTCGCGACGCGGTATCGTTTGCGCCGAACCAGAATGGAGAACAGCCCCTCGGCCGCTCCGCCGGCCTTGTCTCCGCTCTTGAACAACCGCTTGTAGGCGCTGAATGCGCCGGCGGAGGGACCGGCGGCCTGGCGAAGGCGGGCCAGCAGGCGCAGGACGGCGGGGGCGTCGGGCGCCAGCCGCCAGGCGGCCTCGATGGCCTGCAAACCTTCGGCGGTGCGGCCGAGGTTCGCGAAGAGCAGGCGCGCCTTGAGCGACAGCAGATCGACGCGCCGGCCGGCGGCGGGATCGGCGAGGGCGGCGTCGACCACCTCCAGGGCGGCGGCAAATTGCCGGTCCTTGTAGAGCCCCTGGGCGCGGTGGATCGGCGAGGCGTGGGAGGCCGGCGGAAACATCGATCGTCCCTCTTTTCGCAAGGCGTCCACACACCTAAGGTCGCCGCCGCCGCACACGAGACCGGCGGTAGTGTGGAAGCGCCCTCATGGTCAATGTCGATGCGGGAGTGCGGCGGGGGAAGATCGACGCGGTCGGCGCGCTGGACGCCTTCGACCTGCTGGGATTCGCCGGCGGCGAACAGGGTTGGCCGCCCGGCTATATCACCAACGGCTTTGGGTCCGACGCGGCGCTGTTTCGGCGGGTGATCGGGCGGTGGGGCTTCGCGGACCTCGGACGGATCGCCGACGTGGGCTGCGGGTTCGGCCGGTGGTCGGTCTTTCTGGCCGAGGCCAACGACGCCGTCGTCGGCTACGATGACAACGAAGAGGGCGTCCGGCTCGGCCGCCGGCTCGCCGACCTCTTCGCCCTGACCAATCTGAGCTTCGAGACGGCCGATATCGCCGCCCTGCCCGCCGCCTCGGGCGCCTGCGATGGCGTCTGGTGCTACAACGCCCTGCATCTGACCGATCGCGGAAGGGTGCTGAGCGAGGCCAACCGGGTTTTGCGCATGGGCGGGCGGCTGGCGATCCTCGAATACAACGGGGCCGGCCGCATCCTGGAGAAGTTCTTCGCCGGTCACGCGCGCGGCGGCGTGCACCAAAAGACCGCCAAATACGCCCTGAATTGCCTCAAGAACGGCGGCCGGCACAATGGGGCCGAGAACTACGGGGACGTCGAAGCGGCGCCGGCCATGCTGGAGGCGTTCGGATTCGCCCTGGCCGAATCGGTCGTCGCCAAGATCGCCGCCCCAGGGGCCGACAAGGGCGGCCTGGACGATCTGCCGGCCCTGGCCGAGCGGCTGCTGAGCGACCGGGCCTTCCGCGACGACTTCGCCAAGCGACCGGGAATCGCCAAAACCTTGCCGACCAACCTGGATTTGGTGGCGACCAAGGTGCGGGAGCTGGAGGGGTAGGGTCGGTCGCGTCTTGAATTTGAAAGTGAAGGCCGCCGCCGGACGCCCCCTCCGTCACGGCGCGAGAAAGAGCGCCGCGCCACCTCCCCCGCTTCGCAGGGGAGGATTGTTTTCAATCACAAGGGGGCGTCCGGCCGCTACACGGACATCGCGTCTCAGCAAACCCTGTCGACCACCAGGCCGCTCACGTCCGAGCCGACCTCGATCAGGGGACCGCGGCGGTCGCAGCGGCCGTTGGAGGTGAGGCGGTGGACGCCCTTGGGAACTTGCCAGAAACAGAACCAGCCCCGCTGATCGACGACCTCTTGCCGCCCCTCCAGATCGACCACCTGGCCGGGTTCGAAATCGGCGACCCGTCCGGCCACGCAGAAACCGGTCCGGTCCAGGGTGGTGGCGCGCGGCCGCAGCAGAGCCACCTTGGCGAAGGTCGCGCGGCCCATGAGGGTGATCGAGGCGAGCGGATGGCTGGGCGCGTGGACGTCCGCGTTCGCCCGCCAGTCCAGGTCGTGAAACGGGACCACGAAAACCCCGCCGTCGCGCTTCGGAAAGGCGTAGGTCGCGTGGTCGGTCTCTTGCGCCCACTTCGGATCGCCGAAATAGAAGGCGCCGCCGTCCTCGGTCCGCAGCCGGACGCCGAACACCCCCTTCGCCGCGAACGTCAAGGCCTGGGCGCTCGGCAAGGAGAGGCCATGCAGCGGCAAGGTCACCGCTCCATCGACGGCCAGATAGCCGTCGCGCCATTCACATTCGCCGGAAATCTCCGCTTCGTCCGGATAATTGGCCAGGGGGTTCAGCGCGTCGAACAGGACCGTGCGAATTTCGGATTCCAGGATGGTCACGCTCTGACGCCGGGTCTCGTCGGGCCGGTTGCGCGAGAGGGTGTCGATGACCCGCCCGTCCAGCCTCACCACAGCCTTCGCCGCGTCCTTCACATAGAAGGTCAAGCCATAGAGCTGGGCCGGCGAAATCGGCAGCGTCCTGCCCAGGACCTTGTCGCGCCAGGAGGCGATATCGATGGTGTCGCCACGGCGGCGAACGTGTTCGGCGATCGAGCCGACGATCAGGCAATAGTCATAGAGGGTGGTGGCGCGCGTGAACCACATGCGCGGCCGCTCTTTGCGCACACCCATGGCCGCGTCGCGCAGGGCGAGCATGGCGTCTTCCTCGAAATAGGGTTCGGGGATGACCGGGTTCCCGAAGCGCCCAGCGTCGGAGGCCATCGCCCCCAGATGGGTGTAGATCGGCCACACGCCGCCCGGCTCGCGTCCGGCGTCGCCCAGCGCCTTCATCATCCTAAGGACGAAGGTTTCCTGGCGCGTGGCGCCGGGCAGCTCGCGTCGAAGCGGCATGGTGCGCTGGGCCCAATAGGCGCCGCCGCCGGCGCGGGTGGGCGTGGGGCTGACCACTTCGAGAGGATCCCAGGCCACCGAGCTGGCCGCCGCCATGGGGACCAGAAAGCGCAACCCCAGGTCGAACATCTCCGGCAACACCTTGCAGATCGAGGCCGGGTCGTCGGCGTCGGTGGAGACAATGAGGCCCTCATCGTTGGATATGGCCCCGTAGATGGCTCCCACCGGTCCCTCCTGGGTTCTGAGCCGCTCCTTCGTCGCCGTGTCGTCGGCCACCGCGCCGGCGAGGTTTCGGAAATAGAGGCGGGAATGCTCGGTGATCAGACCGATCTCGACATTGTAGCGGCGCAGCCGCTCAAGGCGTTCGAGCACGAGCCGTGAATGGGCGCTGAGCAGAACCACCCGCCGCACACCCCGCGCCCCCGAAAGGCGGACGACACGGGTCGCCCGCAGCTGGGGCGCCCGGTTTTCCGCGTCCGGATCGAAGGGCAGGGCAAAGAGCGTCTGATCCTCGCGTGGGGACGGCAGGCGGTGGAAATCGGAAGTTTCGGTCCCGTCCTCTTCGACGATGCCGGCCCCCTCGCAGACGCCGTCGATGAGAAGCCCGAACAGGTGAAGATCGCTGGCGCGCCACGGTCCCCCTATTTGGAACGGCCCGGTGGGAATCTCCACATCGCCGTCGGCCGTTTCGCATTCGACGACGGCCACCCGGGGACCGTCGCGGAACAGGGAATGAAAGTGATCGATATTGCCAGCGTGAAATTCGGCGATACTATGGGCGAAGGTGCGGGTGCGGAACATCCATTCCACATCGTGCGCCAGGCCCTTCGAATAGCTGAAGGAAAAGAAGCCGAGCCCCTCGGCGATATCCCAGTCCACCCGATGCATCCAGTGCAGCCAGGTCGAATCGCCGAAGTCGAGGCCCAGGCGATTGAAGGCGCCCACATAGGCTTCGTAGCGGGTCCGGCTCGATCCGTCGCAGTCGCTGATCACCGACATGGCCGAGGCGAAGGGATAGGGAAACTCCCGCACGCCCTGCGTCCGCAACCGCGAACGGATCCTGGCGCGCTCCTCGTCCGTATAGCCGAGCTTGGGGGTATAGGGGCCGGGCGCGAGAGAGGATGCAACCATGTGTGGGGCCTTTTCAGTGCGGCCTCAATCGCGGGTCGCGCCAGCGCGGGTCGATAGCACAAGCAAGGCCCGCCGCGTCAAGGCCCGCCCGCGCCACCACGACATCGGCGAGCGGCTTGACTCGCGCCGGCCCGCGCCGCACCAATCCAAGCGCCCGACACACTGGACCGCCATGACCCGCGCCCTTCCTATCCTCGCCGCCTTTCTCATTTCCGCCTCCGGAGCGGCCGCCCAGGCGGTCGGCTATGGCGCGGCGGCGACGGGGGGGAGCGGCGGGGCGGCCTGCCACGTCCGCGACGAGGCTAAGCTGCGCGCCTGCCTTACCGGCGACAACCCAGCCAAGGTGGTCATTGACGCCCCGCTATCGGTCGAGCCTGGAAGGCGCCCGATAGAGGTCGGCTCGAACAAGACCCTCGACGGAGCCGGCAAGCTGGACATCGTCCACGACTGGATCGGCCTGCGGCTCCAAGGCTCGCGCAACATCATCGTCCGCGGGGTCAGTTTTCGCGGTTCCGGGGCCGACATATTCCCGGAGAAACAATCCAACTGCGCCCATCCCAGCCGGCCGGCCGATGTGGAGGGGTGCGGCGTTTCGATCGCCATGACCGGCGCCGCGCGCGATGTCTGGATCGATCACAACGACTTCGTCGCCTGCGGCAACAAATGCATCGACGGCTGGGGCAAGGTTCAGGCGGCGGGGACGGTCCCCGCCCCGGACCTGATCACCATCTCCAACAACGTCTTTCGCGACTCCTACTATGCTATCTTGTTCGGGGTGGCGCCCCAGGTCCCGGACGACCAGATGCCAACCCAGCCGGGTCGCGTCACCCTCTACGGCAATCTGTTCGACGACATCATGCGCCGCTCGCCACGCGCCGCCGCGGGCTATCGGCTGCATGTCTTCAACAATGTGATCCGCCATTTCGGCGGACGCGGCTCGTGCCACTCGATCGACTTCGGCTTTGGCCCCTCGACCGTGAGCGGCGGCCAGATCCTGTTGCAGAACAATGTCATCGAGGCGTGGCCGGGCGGCGGCGGCTGCAAGGCCGCCGACTACGTCGAACCCGACGTACCGGCGGAGGCCAGCCGCGGAGAGGGCCTCATCGCCTCGATGGACAACCTGACCCGCAACGGCGCCGCGGCGAGCGGCCGGGACCGGGTCTTCAGACCCGGCTACAATTTCTCGCCCCTCCCGGCGTCCCAGGTGGAAAGCGCCGTCAACGCCAACGCCGGCGTCAGGCCGGGGGGGTAGGCTCATTTGAAATTCATAGCCCTCGCCCTTGTGGGCTGCCGGATGCAAACATCCTAGCCCTCGCCCCCATTCTTATGGGGGAGAGGGTTGGGTGAGGGGGTCGCGCCGACACGATAACCCTCTCCGAAAAGACTGGACGCGCGGGGAAACCCCTCACCCAACCCTCTCCCCGCAAGCGGGGCGAGGGCTCAAAACACGGAGTGTGAATCGGGTAGTCCCGCGAGAGCGGGGCGAGAGCTAGAAGGCCAAGGGCGGTGCAAAATGGGTTTTCCAAACGGCCTCTGAACCGCAACCCTCTTCGCGGCGCGGGCCTTTGGGGCTAGTGAGGCGCCCTGAGAGGGGCGGATAAGCCAAGACGATGGACGATAGCGGCAAGACATTGACCACGGCGGCCATCGCGATGGACTCCGGCGCGGCGTCTTTCGCCTTCCTTTTGCAACTGATCGGCCTTCCCGCCGATCCGGCGGAAATCCTCCACCACAGCGGCCGGCCGACCCTGGACGAGGCCGAGATTCTTCGGGCCGCCAAGCGCTATCCGGTCAAGGCGCGGGCGGTCACCTCCAACCTGCAGCGGCTGGAGACCACGCCCCTGCCGGCCCTGGGGCGCCTCAAGGACGGCGGCTGGCTGGTGATCGGCAAGGCCGCCGAGGGCAAGGTGCTGGTCCAGAGTCCGGCCGCCGCCGGACCCGAACTCCTCACCCGCGAAGCCTTCGCCGAGCGCTGGTCGGGCCGGCTGATCCTGATGAGCCGGCGGGCGACCCTCAACGATCCCTACAGCCGCTTCGGCGTGGCCTGGTTCGTCGATGCGGTGAAGAAGTACCGCGCGCCGCTCACCGAGGTGCTGATCGGCTCCTTCTTCCTGCAGGTTTTCGGCCTGCTCACCCCGCTGTTCTTCCAGGTCATCATCGACAAGGTGTTCGTCCACCGGGGCCTCTCGACCCTGGAGATTCTCGCCTTCGGGCTGGGGGCGCTTTCGGTATTCGAGGTCCTGCTGGGAGGCCTGCGCACCTATCTGTTCGCCCACACCTCCAACCGCATCGACGTCGAATTGGGGGCGCGGCTGTTTCGCCACCTCTTCGCCCTGCCCATGGCCTATTTCCAGGCCCGCCGGGTGGGCGACACGGTGGCCCGGGTGCGCGAACTGGACACCATCCGCCAGTTCCTGACTTCCTCGGCCATCACCCTGGCGCTGGATCTGTTCTTCTCGATCATCTTCCTGGTGGTGCTGTTCATCTACAGCCCGCTGCTTACGGTGATCGTGGCCGGCGCCCTGCCCCTCTACGTCATCCTCAGCCTGGGCCTCACGCCGATCTTCCGCGAACGCCTCAACGAGCGATTCAAGCGCGGGGCGGAGAACCAGGCCTTCCTGGTCGAGACGATTTCGGGGGTGGAAACCGTCAAATCCATGGCCCTGGAGCCGGTCATGCAGCGGCGCTGGGAGGAACAGATCGCCGCCTATGTCCGCTCGGCCTTCGATGTCATCAGCGTCGGCAACCTCGCCACCCAGAGCACCACCTTGATCAACAAGGTCACCACGGTGCTGATCCTGTTCATCGGCGCGCAACTGGTGATCCACAACAAGCTGACGGTGGGCGAGCTGGTGGCGTTCAACATGATCTCCTCGCAGCTTTCGGCCCCGGTTCTGCGGCTGGCCCAGCTGTGGCAGGACTTCCAGCAGGTGCGCATCTCCATCGACCGGCTGGGCGACATTCTCAACACCACCCCCGAACCCGGCCAGAGCGACCAGGCGAGCCTGCCGCCGATCAAGGGCGACATTCGCCTGGACAACATCAGCTTCCGCTACCGTCTGGACGCCCAGCCGGTGCTGCGGGAGATTTCCCTGCGGATTCCGGCCGGCCAGGTGCTCGGCATCGTCGGCTCCTCGGGCTCCGGCAAGAGCACCCTCGCCAAGCTCATCCAGCGTCTCTACGTCCCCGAAACGGGGCGGGTGATCATCGACGGGGCCGATCTCTCCCTGGTCGATCCGGCCTGGCTGCGCCGGCAGATCGGCGTGGTCCTGCAGGAGAACGTGCTTTTCAACCGCACCGTGCGCGAGAATATCGCGCTCGCCGATCCGGGCATGACCATGGACCGGGTGATCGCCGCCGCCGAACTGGCCGGCGCCCACGAATTCATCGTCAACCTTCCCGAGGGCTATGGCACGATAATCGGCGAGCGCGGCGCCTCGCTGTCGGGCGGCCAGAGGCAGCGCATGGCCATCGCCCGCGCCCTGGTCGGCAATCCGCGCATCCTGATCTTCGACGAGGCCACTTCGGCCCTGGACTATGAGAGCGAGGCGGCCATCCAGGCCAATATGCGGCGTATCACCCACAACCGCACCGTGATCGTCATCGCCCACCGCCTTTCCACCCTGCGCGGCGCCGACCGCATCGTCACCATCGAGCAAGGCGCCCTGATCGAAGACGGCACCCACGCCAGCCTGCTGGCCGCCGGCGGCCGCTATGCCGAACTGTGGCGCCTTCAGGCCGGAGATCTGCCGCCGGACGCCGGGGCGACGGCATGATCTTCAGCGGCGTCGCCGACGCCTTCACCAACTTCCTGCGCGGCGGGGTGTCGCGTTTCGACCGCCCCGACGAGCGCGAATTCCTGCCCGCCGCCCTGGAGATCCTGGAGACGCCGCCCTCCCCGGCCGGCCGCGCCCTGGCCTTCATCATCGGCGCCTTCTTCGTCATCGCCGTGGCCTGGGCGTTCCTCGGCAAGGTGGACGTTTTGGCCACCGCGCCCGGACGCCTGCTGCCCACCGGCAAGATCAAGGTCATCCAGCCCCTCGATCCGGGCGTGGTGCGGGCCATTCTGGTCAACGACGGCGACCCTGTGCGGGCCGGCCAGGTGCTGATCGAACTGGACCCCACGGCGGCCGGGGCCGACCGCGACCGGCTGGCCCACGACCTGGCCGGGGCCCAGCTCGACGTCGCCCGCCTGACCGCGCTCAAGCGCACCGCCGAGACCGGCGGCCCGCCGGCCGCCTTCGTCGCCCCGCCCGGCGCCAGCACCGACGACATCCAGCAGGCGCGGGCGGCGCTGAGCGCCCAGATCGACGCCCAGAACGCCAAGCTGTCGGGTCTCGACGAGCAGATCGCCGAAAAGCGGGCCGAGGACGCCGAGGTCGTCGCCACCCTGGCCAAGACCAACGCCAGCCTGCCCACCCTGACCGAAAAGGCCCGCCTGCATCAGAAGCTGCACGACGAGGGCTATGGCACCAGCTTCGCCAATCTGGACGCCCAGGAGGCGCTCACCGACGCCCGCCACGACCTGGCCGTCCAGGCGGCGCGCGGCGATCAGGCCCGCGCCTCGGCCGCCTCCCTGCAGCGCCAGAGAGCCGAGGCGGTGTCGCAGTTCGCCGCCGGCGTCCTGGCCGATCTGGACAAGGCGCAGGAGAAGCAGAACGAACTGACCCAGGACCTGGTCAAGGCGCAGCAGAAATCCACCGACACCGAGCTTCGCGCGCCCATCGACGGCATTGTCGAGGAGCTTGCCGTTCATACGGTCGGCGGGGTGGTGACGCCGGCCCAGCGCCTGCTGATCGTGGTCCCCGACAATCAGCCCCTGCAGGTGGAGGCGCAGCTCGCCAACCGCGATGTCGGCTTCGTCCATGCCGGCCAGGATGTCGCGGTGAAGATCGAGACCTTCAACTTCACCCGCTACGGCCTGATCCACGGCAAGGTGATCGGAATCAGCCGTGACGCGGTGGCCGCCGCCGACCGGCGGGCCGACGACAGCGGCGGCGAGCCGTCCTCCGCCCCGCCCGCCGTCGGATCGCCCACCTATGCGGCGCGCATCAGCCTGGACCGCGCCTCGATGCTGGTCGACGGTCGCCGCGAGGCCCTGCTGCCGGGCATGTCGGTGACCGCCGAGATCCGCACCGGCCGTCGCACGATTATTGACTATCTGCTCTCCCCCTTGGCAAGAAAGACCAGCGAGGCGCTGCACGAGCGGTGAGCGGACAAAGCAGGCGGGTCGCGGCAACATTCAACAAACGGGGAGGAAGCAAAAATGCGAAACATTCATGAGACAGGTCGGCGCGCCATCGGCGCGGTCTGCGCGCTCGCGATTGGCGCCATGGGAGCGGGGCCGGCCTTCGCCGCCACCACCGAGCCGGTTCCCAATTCCATGGCCGCCTTGGGCGACTCGATCACCCGGGCGTTCACCGACTGCCAGGCGATCGTCGACTGCCCCAACGAATCCTGGTCCACCGGCGGCGATCCGGCCGTCGACAGTCAGTATCAGCGCCTGTTGAAAATCAATCCGGCCATCCAGGGGCAGAACTACAATGTGGCGGTCAGCGGCTCGCAGGTGAACACCTTGAAGGACGAGGCGGCGGTGGCGGCCATCGACGGGGTGGACTATCTTACCATCCTCATCGGCGCCAACGACGCCTGCGCCAGTTCGGTGGCGGCCATGACGCCGGTGACGACGTTCCGGGCCGACTTCGCCGAGGCCATGAACCTGATTTCCACCGCCCTGCCGGGTGCGCGCATCTTCGTGGCCAGCATCCCCGATCTCTATCGGCAATGGCAGCTTGCCAGCCCCATCCCCCAGGCCCGCGCCTACTGGAGCCTCACCAACCTCTGCCAGTCCATGCTGGCCAACCCATTGTCGATGAAGCCGGCCGACAGGGCGCGCCGCCAGGCGGTTCTGCAGCGGGTCATCGACTACAACACCCAGCTGGCCCAGGAATGCGCCCGGCACGCCCATTGCAAGTTCGACAACAACGCGGTCTTCAACCGCAAGTTCTCGCTGAGCGACCTGGGCACGATCGACTATTTCCATCCCAGCGTCAGCGGCCAGGCGGCCCTGGCCAAGGGAACCTGGAACGCCGGGTTCGGCTGGTAGGAGCGGCGGCGGGCTCCCTCCCCTTCTGGGGAGGGAGGAAGATAGTCTCTTCAGATCAGCCCGGCCATGGGCGAGGAGGCGTCGGCGTATAGGCGCCGGGGCATCCGGCCGGCGAGGTAGGCTTCCCGGCCGGCGATGACCGCGTGCTTCATGGCCCGGGCCATGCGCACCGGATCGCGCGCCTCGGCGATCGCGGTGTTCATCAGCACCCCGTCGCAGCCGAGTTCCATGGCCACGGCGGCGTCCGAGGCCGTGCCGACGCCGGCGTCCACCAGGACCGGGACCTTGGCCTGTTCGACAATGAGATGGATGTTGATCCGGTTCTGGATGCCCAGCCCCGAGCCGATCGGCGCCCCCAGCGGCATGATCGCCGCCGCGCCGGCCTCCTCCAGCTTGCGAGCGTAGACCGGATCGTCGGTGCAATAGACCATGACGGCGAAGCCGTCGGCGACCAGCAGCTTCAGCGCCCGCAGGGTCTCTTCCATGTCCGGGTAGAGGGTCTTGGTGTCGGCGAGCACCTCCAGCTTGACCAGATCCCAGCCGCCCGCCTCCCGCGCCAGGCGCAAAGTGCGCACCGCCTCCTCGCCGGTGAAACAGCCGGCGGTGTTGGGCAGGTAGGTGAAGCGCTCCGGCTTGACGAAGTCGGCCAGCATCGGCTGGCTGGGATCGGAAAGATTCACCCGGCGCAGGGCCACGGTGACGATCTCCGCCCCCGCCGCCTCGGCGGCGGCGGCGTTTTGCGCATAGTCCCTGTACTTGCCGGTGCCGACGATCAGCCGCGAGCGGAAGGTGCGGCCGGCCACGGTCCAGGGGTCGTCTTGCGTTGGGGTTGAACCGTCCATCAGGTTTGATCCGCACTTTGCCAAAAAGGGGCCTCGCGGCCGGACGCCCCCTCCGTCACGACGCGAGAAAGAAGCGCCGCGGAAGGTCTCCCCCGCTTCGCGGTGGAGGATTGAAGAAAAGGCGGGCATTCAGATATTTCCATCCTCCCCTGCGCCTCTTCGCGCCGGAGGGGGCGTCCGGCCGCCATCACCCGCCCCCGATGAAATGCACGATCTCGATCCGGTCGCCCTCGGCCAGGCGCGTCGCGGCGTAGGTGGAACGGGGCACGATCTGGAGGTTGCGTTCCACGGCGACCTTGCGGGCGTCGAGGCCCAAGGCCACGACCAGGGCGGCCAGATCGCCGACCCGCTCGAAAAGGCGCTGTTCACCATTGACGCTCAGGCGCATGGCGTCAGCTTGTTACCCCGCGCGGCGGGCGTTACAAGGCCCGGCAAGCGGCCGGCGGGGCGGAATGTCGAAACCGATCCATGTATTGAGCGGCCCCAACCTCAACCTGCTGGGCGTCCGCGAGCCGGACGTCTATGGGCGCGAGACACTGGACGACGCGCGCGCGCGGTGCGAGGCGGGCGCCGCCCGCCATGGCCTGGCCATCGTCTTTCGCCAGACCAATCACGAGGGCGAGCTGATCGACTGGGTGCAGGAGGCGCGTCTCGAGGCCAGCGCCCTGGTGATCAACCCCGCCGCCTATGGTCACACCTCGATCGCCCTGCTGGACGCGCTGAAGACGCTCGCCATACCGATCGTCGAGTGCCATCTTTCCAATCCGGCCGCGCGGGAGGCCTTCCGCCGGCGCACCTATGTGTCGCTCGCCGCCACCGGCGTCGTCAGCGGGTTCGGCGTGGCCAGCTACGAACTGGCCGTCGAGGCCGCCTGCGGCCTGGTCTCGGCGGCCGGATCCTCGGGCCCTCAACAGAACGGCTGACCGATTTCATGCCCAATCCCAACGCCCCCGCTCCCAAAGCCACCACTCCCAAGGCTTCGGGCGATGTCTTCGACGCGCGCCTGGTGCGCGAACTGGCGGCCATCCTCAACGAAACCGGCCTCTCGGAAATCGAGGTCGAGCGCGAGGGCCTCAAGCTGCGGGTGGCCAAGACCCTGGCGGCGCCGACAACCGTCTTCGCCGCGGCGCCCGCCGCCCTCCCCGCTCCGCCCGTCGCCGCGCCGTCCGCTCCCGCGCCCGAGCCGGTCCGCGCCGGCGATGTGGTCACCTCGCCCATGGTCGGCACGGTTTATCTGCAGCCTCAGCCGGGCTCGCCGCCGTTCGCCGGCGTCGGCGACCAGGTCAGCGAGGGCCAGACCCTGCTGCTGGTCGAGGCCATGAAGACCATGAACCCCATCGTCGCCCCCAGGGCCGGCAGGATTGTCGAATTCCTGGTCGCCGACGCCCAGCCGGTGGAATACGGCGAGCCCCTGGTCGTGATCGGCTAGAGCCCGCCATGTTCGACAAGATTCTCATCGCCAACCGCGGCGAGATCGCGCTTCGCGTTCACCGCGCCTGCAAGGAGATGGGGATTTCCACCGTCGCGGTGCATTCGCAGGCCGACACCAGCGCCATGCACGTGCGCCTGGCCGACGAGAGCGTATGCATCGGCCCGGCTCCGGCCGCCAAGAGCTACCTCAACATCCCCTCGATCATCGCCGCCTGCGAGATCACCGGCGCCCAGGCCATCCACCCCGGCTACGGCTTCCTGTCGGAAAACGC
>JBDTIW010000071.1:0-7423 GCA_039936215.1 Caulobacteraceae bacterium
CCCGACGAGCCGGGACCCGAGGCGATCCGCCGTTTCGCGGCCGAAGCGGTGTTGAACGGCTACAACCAGTATCCGCCCATGGCCGGCCTTGCCGAACTGCGCGAGGCGGCGGCGCGCCACTACGCCCGCTTCCAGGGCCTCGATCTGGACTGGCAAAGCGAGGTCACCGTCACCTCCGGGGCCACCGAGGCCCTGGCCTGCGCCTTTCTTGGCCTGATCGAACCGGGCGACGAGGTGGTGGTGTTCGCGCCGACCTATGACGCCTATTTGCCGATGATACGGCGGGCCGGCGGCGTCCCCCGGGTCGTGCGCCTGGAGCCGCCGCATTGGCGCTTCGACCGCGCCATGCTGGAGGCCGCCTTCACGCCGCGCACCCGCCTGGTGGTCTTGAACAATCCCTTGAACCCGACCGCCAGCGTCTGCCCGGAGGCCGATCTGGTCCTGCTGGCGCAATTCTGCGTGCGCTTCGACGCTGTCGCGGTGTGCGACGAGGTGTGGGAACAGGTGGTGTTCGCAGGCCGAACCCACCGGCCGCTGATGGCCTTTCCGGGCATGCGCGAGCGCACGGTCAAGATAGGATCGGCCGGCAAGATGTTCGCCCTCACCGGCTGGAAGGTCGGTTTCCTGATCGCCACCCCGCCTTTGACGGCGGTGCTGGCCAAGGCCCATCAGTTCCTCACCTTCACCACGCCGCCCAATCTGCAGGCGGCGGTGGCCTGGGGGCTGGCCAACAGCGACGACTGGTTCTCGGCCATGCCGCTTGACCTGGCGCGCTCGCGCGACCGGCTGGCGGCGGGCTTGCGGCGCGAGGGTTTCGCGGTGCTGGACGGCGCGGGCACCTATTTCCTCAATGTCGATCTGGCGGCTTCGGGCATCGCCGAGGGCGACGTGGATTTCTGCCTGCGCGCCGTGAACGACGCGGGCGTGGCGGCCATCCCGGTCTCGGCCTTCTATGAGACCGATCCGGTGACGACGATCGTCCGCCTGTGCTTTTCCAAGCGTGACGAGACGTTGGACGAGGGGGTGCGGCGGTTGGCCAAGGCGCGGGAGGTGTCGATCGAGGCGGGACGCTGAGCGTGGTTCGGCCCGACCGGAAGATGTCCTATGGGATGCGTTCCTTACGGTAGCGCCTGCACGACGCCGTGACGACCCAGCGATAAGACCCCGCGCGGCCTTTCTCTTGGAGAGCCTTCGAATCGACGAGCGGAGGGCAGAGCGCCTCGCCATACGGTCCGATTGAGGCCGCGGGTCCGTCGGGCGTTGGCGGGCCGGGCGATCGATCGGCTCCCCATTCAAAATATCTGCCTGGTCAGTGACGGCAGCTGGTATGGCGAGACCTTCGCTTCCTGGGGCGGCTTCTACCAAGCCGGTCCGACCAAGGAAGACGGCTCGGTTCTCAAGGGCGCCTACAACAACGGCGCCGGCGAGGACGCGATGGTATTGACCAGGAGGGGAGTCGACTGGACGTTGTTCCACAACGACAGGACTTTGGTCGCGTTCGTCGATGGAACCGTCACGAGGATTCACGGCCCATGCACACCCCCGGCGACTCGGATCAACGGCCACAAGAATCCAATGGACTGACGGTCAGGATCGGACATCGTCCGGCCAGGTGATCGAGGCGGCGACGGCGACGTCGCCGCCCTTTTTCACGCGTATCGGCCAGTTGTTGGGCCATGATTGCCCGCCACTCCGCCAGCGTCGCGCTTGACGTCCTAGCTCGTCGCCCCGCCGTCCACCACGATGGTCTGGCCGGTCATCCATGCCCCGGCGCGGGAGGCCAGGAACACCGCCGCGCCGGCGATGTCGTCGGGCTCGCCCAGGCGGCGTAAGGGGGTTTCGGCGCTGGAGCGTTTCTCCGCCTCCGGAGTGTCCCACAGCGCCCGGGCAAAGTCGGTCTTCACCAGGCCCGGCGCGATGCAGTTGACCCGGATGTTGCTGGGCGAAAGTTCCTGGGCGAGATTGCGGGCCAGTTGCATGTCGGCCGCCTTTGAGATGGCGTAGGCGCCCAGGACGCTGTTGCCGCGCAGGCCGCCGATCGACGAGACGATGATGATCGCTCCGTCCTTCCGCTCGGCCATCTCGGGGGCGACCATGTGGATCAGCCAGTGGTTGGAGAGAATGTTGTTGTCGAGGATCTTGCGGAACGCCTCGTCGCTGATCCCGCTCATCGGCCCGAAGTAGGGATTGGAGGCGGCGTTGCAGACCATGATGTCGATCTTGCCGAAGGCGGCGCGGGTCTCGTCGACCAGGCGCTGGAGATCGTCCCTGGAGGAGATGTTGGCCGGAACGGCGATGGCGGCGCCGGGATGTCTGGCGTTGATGGCCCCCGCCACCTCTTCGCACGGACCGGCCTTGCGCGACGACACGGCGACCTTGGCCCCATGCTCGGCCAGACGCTCGACGATCGCCTTGCCGATGCCCCGTGTCGAGCCGGTGACCACGGCGACCTTGCCGGTCAGATCGAACAGCTCCATGACGCGCTCCGTTGAAACAGATGTTTGATTTGCCGTCACCATCGGGCGGCGCGCCCATCCGGTCAAGGCGCCGCGATCCCGCCATTGCGAAGCGCCGCGGCGATCCGCACAATGGGCCATGGCCTTCGGTCGCGGCTTTCTCACCGATATCTGGTACTTCGCCGCCCCGTCCCGCGAGGTGAAGCGCGGCGCCCTGGCGCGTCTGGAGATCATGGGCGGGCCGGTTCTCATCGGGCGCACCGCCGCCGGCGACGCCTTCGCCCTGCGCGATATCTGCCCCCACCGCGCCGCGCCGTTGTCGGCCGGGCGGATGACGTGGGAGACGGACGGCCGCGAGAGCGTGGAATGCCCCTATCATGGCTGGCGCTTCGGCGTGGACGGCGCCTGCGTGGCCATTCCTTCTCTCAGCGAAGGCCAGGATTTCGACATCTCGCGCATCGGCGTGCGCCGCTATCCGGTGGCCGAGAGCCAGGGGATGGTGTTCGTGTGGATGGCGACCGATCCCCGCGCCGAGAACGCGCCGGACGGGCCGCCGCCGATTTTTCCCGGCGTCGTGGGCGGCGCCCCCAAGCTGATCGATCGGATGGACTTCGAGGCCCACATCGACCACGCTGCGGTGGGGCTGATGGACCCGGCCCATGGACCCTTCGTTCACCGCCAATGGTGGTGGCGCTCCAGGGCTTCGCGGCACGAAAAGACCAAGGTGTTCGAGCCGGCGGCGGTGGGATTTCGCATGGTTCGCCATTCGCCGTCGAGGAACTCCCGCGCCTACGCCCTTCTGGGCGGCGCGCCGACGACCGAGATCACGTTCCGGCTACCGGGGTTTCGCTGGGAGCACGTCGAGGTGGGCCCCCGCCAGGTGCTGGCCCTCACCTGCCTGACGCCGCTTGACGAGGCGCGGACCCGCATCACCCAGATGGTGTGGTCGGACCATCCGGTCTTCACATTGGCCGGCCCGCTGATCCGCGCCGGGGCGCGGCGGTTCCTGCGCCAGGACGGCGACATGGTGAACCTGCAGAACCAGGGCCTCAAATACGATCCGGCCCTGTTGTGGATCGACGACGCCGACCGCCAGGCCAAATGGTATCAGGCGCTCAAGGTCGAATGGGCGGCCAGCCGGCGCGAGGGCCGCGCGTTCATGAACCCGGTCGAGCCGGCGACATTGAGATGGAAAAGCTGAAAGCCATGACCAGACATTGGACCATGACGAGGTTGCGGACGATGACGGGCCTGGCCGCGCTGTCGCTGCTGTGCGCCTGCGCCAAACCCTCCGGGCGGCCCGCCGCCAGCGGCCTGCCCAGCGACGCCCTGGACCACGCCATCGGCGATGTGATCGGCGATCCGACCACCTGCGTGGTGATCGCCGACCGGGCCTCGCGCAAGATCCTCTATTCCTACGGCCAGCGCTTCAACTGCGTGCGTGGCCTGCCGGCCTGCGATCGGCCGGGCGCTATGTCGGCCGAGGGGGCGTTGGCGCTGGCCGATACGCCGGACGGGCGCGGCGCCAGTTGCCCTTCCAGTCCCGACGGGACGCGCCGGGTGGGATGGGCGGAAGGCAAGGTTGCCAGCACGAAACACGACCTGATCTATTCGGCGGTCATGGAAGGCGAGCGCGCCCTTCCCGGCCAGGAGATGATCGCCCGCCTGACCGGCGCCTTCGCCAACGCGGGCGTTTGAGCGGCGCCCTACCGCGCCAGCTCGAATACCCCGATGACATCCACCCGCACGTTCAGCTCCCCGACCTCCACCGGCGTGGGCGCGTTTGCCGCAACACGCATCTGCAACATCGGCATGGGGCGGGGCGGCGAGGGTGTTTCGTCTCCGCCCTCGGTGAGGTTCACGAGGCGCTGAATGTGGTAGCCGACCGCCTGGGCGTAGAGCGAGGCCTTGTCCTGGAGCGCCTTCACCGCCGCGATGCGGGCGGTGTTCTCGGCCGACACGGGGTTGGCGAGGCCAAAGGCGATCGATCCCACATTGGTCGCCCCGGCGGCGATCACGGCGTCGGCGACGGGCCCCAGCCGGGCGAGATCGTTCACCCTGACGGTGAGCTGGTTGGAGGCCTGGTAGCCGGTGAGCCGGGCGGGGCGGTTCTCCTCGTAGACATATTGCGGCGAGAGGCTGAGGTTGGCGGTCTGCAGATCGCGCCCCTCGATTCCGGCCTCTTTCAGGGCCCCGACCACCCGCGCCATCTGATCGGCATTGGCGCGCATGGCCCGCGCCGCCGTGGGGGCGGTGGTGTCCACGCCGAGATTTATGGTGGCCATGTCCGGCGTCACCTTGGCCTCGCCATAGGCCGACAGGTTGAGGGTGGTGGCGGCGAAGGCCGGATCGCTCGCGGCGGCGGGCGTCTGGGCCAAGGCGGCGAGCGGGGCGGCAGCCAGCCAAAGGCCGGTCATAGCGGCGGCGGCGGCGGCGGAGAGAGGGCATTTCATTCGGCGGTCTCCTTTGTCTCCACCCTAACAGCCTTCCCTGGCGAATCGAACCTGAACCGACGGCTTTGAGCCGCACCGGCGCCGTGATAGGCGCTGACACCCCGAACTGGGGGCCCGTAGCTCAATGGTTAGAGCCGGCCGCTCATAACGGTCTGGTTGCAGGTTCGAGTCCTGCCGGGCCTACCAGCCTTCGCGCGCGCCAAGGCCGATCCGCCGGAAGCCGCCTACTGGCAGGCCAAGCACTCCTCGTAGTCGGTGCGCTCTTCGGCGGCGCGGGCGGCGCTGTCGGCCGCCATGTCGGCGCCGGCGAAGGCGGCCCGCTGCACGGACTTCGATCGCAGGTAGTAGAGGCTTTTGACCCCCCGCTCCCAGGCCTGCCAGTGCAGCATATGCAGGTCCCACTTGTCCACGTCGCCGGCGAGGAAGACGTTCACCGATTGCGATTGGCAGATTTCCGGGGTGCGGTCGGCGGCTAGATCGATGACCCAGCGTTGGTCGATTTCGAAGGCGGTCTTGAAGATCGCCTTCTCGTCGTCGGTAAGGCAGGCCAGATGCTGGACCGAGCCCTCGTTCTCCAGGATCGAGGCCCAGACGGTCGGCGTGTTCTCGCCCTTCTCGGCCAGCAGGCGCTCCAGGAAGGGATTTCTGACCGCGAACGAGCCCGACAGGGTCTTGTGGGTGTAGATGTTGGCGGGGATCGGCTCGATGCCGGCGCTGGTCCCCCCGCAGATGATCGAGATCGAGGCGGTGGGGGCGATGGCCAGCTTGTGGGAGAATCGCTCCATCACCCCGCGTTCGGCGGCGTCCGGACAAGGGCCGCGTTCCTCGGCGAGAATCCGGCTGGCGGCGTCGCAGCCGCGGCGCAGATGTTTGAAGAGCCGCATGTTCCACGACTTGGCCAGGGCGCTTTCGAACGGCACGTTCTGGCTCTGCAGGAAGGAGTGGAATCCCATCAGGCCCAGGCCCACCGATCGTTCGCGATCGGCGGCATAGGCGGCTGGACCCATTTCCGGCGGCGCGCGATCGATGAAATCCTGCAAGACGTTGTCGAGGAAGCGCATGATGTCCTCGATGAAGGTCGGGTGATCGCGCCACTCCAGGAACATTTCGGCGTTGACCGAGGAGAGACAACAGACGGCGGTGCGCTCCTCTCCCAGGTGGTCGGGGCCCGAATGCAGCATGATCTCCGAACACAGGTTCGATTGGCGCACCTTGAGGCCAAGCTCGCGCTGGTGGCGCGGCATGGCCCGGTTCACGGTGTCGGAGAAGATCAGGTAGGGCTCGCCGGTCTGCAGGCGAAGTTCCAGCACCTTCTGCCAGAGCTGGCGGGCGTCCACCTCGCGCACCACGTCGCGGGACTTGGGCGAGCGCAGGGCGAATTTGGCGCCGGCCCGCACCGCCTCCATGAACTCGTCGGTGATCCCGACCCCATGATGCAGGTTGAGCGACTTGCGGTTGAAATCGCCGGAGGGTTTGCGGATCTCGAGGAATTCCTCGATCTCGGGGTGGTGGATGTCCACATAGACAGCCGCCGACCCGCGCCGCAGCGAGCCCTGGCTGATGGCCAGGGTCAGGCTGTCCATGACCCGGATGAAGGGGATGATGCCGCTGGTCTGGCCCGAGCCCTTCACCTTCTCGCCGATCGAGCGCACCCCGCCCCAATAGGTGCCGATGCCGCCGCCGTTGGCCGCCAGCCAGACATTCTGGTTCCAGGTGCCGACGATGCTTTCCAGCGAATCGCCCACCGCGTTGAGGAAGCAGGAGATCGGCAGGCCGCGCGAGGCGCCGCCGTTGGAGAGCACCGGCGTGGCGGGCATGAACCACAGCCTGGACATATAGTCGTAGACACGCTGGGCATGTTCGGCGTCATCAGCGAAGGCCGTGGCTACACGCGCGAACATATCCTGATAGGATTCGCCCGCCAGCAGATAGCGGTCTTCCAGGGTGGTTTTGCCGAAATCCGTAAGCAGGACGTCGCGGTCGCGGTCGATCTCGACCTTGCGCACCAGTTGCAGCCTCGGCCTTTCGGCGGCGCGCGGCGCGCCGACCCGCCCCTTGTCCAGCGGCTTACTCGTCGCCTGTCCACCCATCATGACCATCTCGAAACACTCATATAGTTTCGACCCCTTGAAGGCGGAAGGGCCTCCGGCGTCTATATGTTGTGGGCAAATCACTTCCCAACCCCACTATATGGGGTCACATGGTTGATGAGGCGTCAACGGGCGGAAGGGGTCCGCCCCCAGACTTTTTTGTAAACCAGAGATTAACGCGGGGGCGGCCACGCCAGCGGTTTCAAGGCCTTGGCGTTTGCGCCGCGCGCC
The DNA here is from genome assembly GCA_039936215.1 of Caulobacteraceae bacterium. Classification (GTDB taxonomy): domain Bacteria; phylum Pseudomonadota; class Alphaproteobacteria; order Caulobacterales; family Caulobacteraceae; genus Acaudatibacter. The sequence goes on from JBDTIW010000071.1 coordinate 7,231, forward strand.
GCGTTCACGAGACTGTGAAAACGCCGCAACGCGCCGCTGAATCGGGCGGTCGAAGGCAACCCTCTCAAACGCGAGGAGCCCGGCCTTTCGGCCGGGCTCCCGCTTAGTCGTAGATGGTTTGGAAAGCGGCGATCAGAACTGGATGTGGATCGTGGCCCGCCGGTTGAGGGGTTCCTTGACGCCGTCGGGGGTC
>JBDTIW010000072.1:0-2939 GCA_039936215.1 Caulobacteraceae bacterium
ACATGGCGCTGGCCGAGGCGGTGATCGGCCGCGACGCGCGCCTCGACGCCCTGGAGATGGAGATCGAACGCAAGGCGATCCGCCTGATCGCCCTGCGCCAGCCGGTGGCCGACGATCTGCGCCGCACGGTGGCGGCCATGAAGATCGCCAGCAATCTGGAGCGTTGCGGGGATCTGGCCAAGAACATCGCCAAGCGCGCCCTGGTCATCGCCGAGGCCGATCCGGTCACCCCCTTGAGCGCCTCCATCGAGCGGATGGGCGAACTGGTGACCGGCCGCCTCAAGGACGTCCTCGACGCCCTGGCCTCGCGCCAAGTGGACCGCGCGGTGGGGGTGTGGATGGAGGACCACGAGGTCGATGAGCACTACGACGCCATCTTCCGCGAACTCCTGACCTATATGATGGGCGATCCGCGCACCATCACCGCCTGCGCCCATCTGCTGTTCGTGGCCAAGAACCTTGAGCGGATCGGCGACCACGCCACCAACATCGCCGAAATCCTCCACTATGAGATCACCGGCGTCGAGCTCACTGAGGAGCGGCCCAAGTCGGACGCTCTGGGCAGGCCATGAGCGGCGAAACCCTCGCCTCGCTCGTCCCTTACATACTGGTGGTGGAGGACGAGGATTCCCTGGCCACCTTGCTCGAGTACAACCTGACCATGGAGGGCTACGGCGTGGCCCTGTGCGCCGACGGCGAGGAGGCCCTGATCCTGATCGACGAGAAACAGCCCGATCTGGTGGTCCTGGACTGGATGCTGCCCAGCGTATCGGGGATCGAGGTGTGCCGGCGCCTGCGTCAGCGATCGGCGACGCGCAACCTGCCCATCGTCATGCTTACCGCGCGCGGCGAGGAGAGCGACCGTATCCGCGGCCTCGACACCGGGGCCGACGACTATGTGATCAAGCCGTTCTCGATGAGCGAGCTGACCGCCCGCATCCGCGCCGTGCTGCGCCGCATCCGGCCTGGCCTGACCGAAGACCGCGTGCGGGCCGGCGACATCGTCGTCGATCGCGTCGCCCATCGGGTGAGGCGGGGCGGCGAGGAGGTGCACCTGGGCCCCACCGAGTTCCGCCTGCTGGACTATTTCATGCAGCACCCAGGCCGGGTGTTCTCGCGCGAACAACTCCTCGACGCGGTGTGGGGCTCGGGCGTCTATGTGGAAACCCGCACCGTCGATGTCCACATCGGCCGGCTGCGCCGCGCCCTGGGCGGCGACGGCGACCCCATCCGCACCGTGCGCTCGGCGGGGTATTCCCTGGACGTGTAAGGGGGAAAAAACCCTCCCTCCCCTTCATGGGGAGGGAGGCTCCGGACTTGACCTCGTCGCCAGGGTGGGATGCAAGGTTCGGACGATCTTCGAAGGAAGCGTTCAGCTTGCCAACCCCCGCCCTCGCCCTCGCCGCCGATTTTCCGGCCGCCACGCGCGCCGACTGGCTGGCGGCGGTGGAAAAGACCCTCAAGGGCGCGGCCATTGAGACGCTGAACGGCGCCACGCCCGACGGGCTCGGCGTTCAGCCGCTGTACACGGCCGAAGACGCGCCGGCGCCGGCGAGCTTCGCCCCGGCGCCGCGCGCCGCCGAACGGGCGTGGGATGTTCGCGCGGCTGTGGCCCATCCCGACCTCGCGCGCGCCAATAAGCAGATCCTGGAGGATCTGGCGGGCGGCGCGGCGTCGGTCCTGGTCACGGTCGATCCGGCAGGCATGGACGGTGTCGCCGTGGGTTCCGCCGAGGGCTTGGCGCGCCTGCTGGACGGGGTGATGCTCGACCTCGCTCCGATCGCTCTTGATGCCGGATTCCACGGCGCGGCGTGCGCCAAGTGGCTGGGCGCCGCCGCCAAGGCCTCCCCCGCCGCCCCCCTGGCCTTCCACCTTGATCCGCTGAGCGCCCTGGCGGCGGCGGGATCGAGCCCAGGACCGATCGAGGCTCACCTGGCCGCCGGCGCGAGCCTTGCCGCGCGCTTGGCCGACACCTATCCCAAGGCGAGTCTTTATCGGGCTGACGGGCGGGCGGTCCACGAGGCGGGCGGCTCGCCGGACGGCGAGCTGGCCTTCGCCGCGGCCGCCGCCCTGGCCTACGCCAAGGCCCTGGTCGGGGTCGGTTTTTCCATCGACGCCGCGTTCGGGCGCATTGTCCTTGGCCTGAGCGTCGATGGCGACGTCTTCGCCTCGATCGCCAAACTGCGCGCGGCGCGGTTGGTGTGGGGGAAACTGGCCGGGGCCTGCGGGGCGACCGCGCCGGCGCGGATCGAGGCGCGTTCGTCACACCGTATGCTGACGGTGGCCGAGCCGTGGACCAACCTCGTGCGCCTCACCGTGGCCGGCTTCGCCGCCGCGGCCGGCGGGGCCGACACGATCGTGCTGGACGCCTTCACCGACGCCCTTGGTCTGCCGACATCGTTCGCCCGCCGTCTGGCCCGCAAGACCCAGCTCATCTTGATGGAAGAGGCCCATGTGGGCGCGGTGGGCGATCCCCTGGCCGGGGCCTGGGCCGTCGAGGCGCTGACCGACCAACTGGCCCGCGCCGCCTGGGGCAAGTTCATCGCCATCGAGGCGGCGGGGGGAATCGTCGAGGCCCTGCGAAGTGGGTTGATCGCCCGCGAGGTGGATGACGCGCGCGCCGCGTTGAGAGACGCGGCCGCTTCGGGAACGGTCAAGATCGTCGGAGTTACCGATTTTGTGGCCACGCCGACCGCGCCGCCCGATGTCGAACCGCGACCGAACGTCTCCATCGCAACCCCCGATCCGCGTCTGCCCGGCCCCGACACCCATTGCCCGGCTCTCGCGCCCATCCGCCTCGAGGCCCTGGCGACATGAGTGGCTTTCCAGACTTCGCGGAAATGAGTTTCGATCGGGCCGTCGGGCCGTCGGCGACCGCGCCGATCGGCGACGAGCCCTGGCTCACCCCCGAGGGCATCGCCGTCAAGGGCGCCTACGGC
>JBDTIW010000073.1:0-17264 GCA_039936215.1 Caulobacteraceae bacterium
TCAAAGGCCGGCCGGCTTGGTCGGATCTTAACGCGGACGGGGCCGATGGCTGGTCGCGCAATGGACCGTATGGTCGCTCATGTCCAACTCGACGGCTTCCAGGATATCGTGCTCCAGTCCTACCGCCTTGAAGTGCTCCGCGATTTCCTTGCAGCCTTTCTTCTCTTCGTCTGTATTCGCCTTTTCGTGATCGTATTCCCAAACCGCCAGGGTGGCGTAGTAGACTTCGCCCTTCTTGACAATGAAGGCGGGCTCGGACCCGGCGTCCTGCCACTTCGTCGATACGGTAACGGTCGTCGATTTTGGATCGTTATGGGCCATAGGATGCCTTTCAGCGCGTGGAGGTAGGTGGGTGGGTAGAACCGAGAACTGCTTTGCCGCGACGGAGCGCGCACTCGCACCGACCCCATCAATCAATCACGAGGACGCCGCGTCGTCCATGGCAAGCGCTACCGGAGGCGCGACTTTTGACGTTTTTTTGACGCATTTCCTGTTGGTCCTCAAGGAATGACCGCCCAACACTCCATCCACAGGCCGCCTGTTTCCTGTGCAGAGCGCCCATCTGGTCCATTCCGGCGAGGCTCGGTTGGGCTAAGGTTGGGGCCATGGCCCTCGTTCCCCTGCTCGATCTGCGCGCCGCCCCCAGCGCGCCCGACATCGCCCATGCCCCCTGCAACATAGAGGCCGAACAGGCTCTGCTGGGGGTGATCCTCTACGACAACAGCGCCCTTGAACGCCTGACCGACCATCTCCAGCCCCGGCATTTCTTCGAGCCGTTCCACGGCCGCCTGTTCGCCGCCGTCCATTTTCACGTCGGCAAGGGCCAACTAGCCGAACCGATCCTGATTGCCGAACAGTTCCAGCGCGATCCCGCCTTCGAGGAGATGGGCGGGGTGCGATATCTGGCCGACCTTATCGACCGCGCGCCGCCCGCCGCCCACGCCGCGGACTATGCCCGGGTCATCTACGACCTGTCCTTGCGCCGCGACCTCGTCCGCATCGGCGGCGACATCGCCGCCGCCGCCCAGGCCGGCGATCCGGAACTAAGCGGGCGCCAGCAGATCGAGGCCGCCGAAGCCCAGCTCTACACCCTCGCCGAGACCGGCGGCGTCTCCACGGGGTTGGTGGAGTTCCACGTAGCACTGACCGGCGCCTTGGACATGGCCGGCGACGCCTACAACCGCGAGGGGGGTTTGTCGGGCCTCTCCACGGGCCTCGCCGATCTCGACCAGAAGCTGGGCGGCCTGCATGGCTCTGACCTGATCATCCTGGCCGCCAGACCCTCCATGGGCAAGACCTCCCTGGCCACCAACATCGCCTTCAACGTGGCGCGCCGCTACGCCTGGGAGCCTCAACCGGGGGGCGGGCGCAAGACCGTGGGCGGCGGAGTGGTGGCCTTTTTCTCGCTGGAGATGTCGGCCGAACAGTTGGCCATGCGCCTCCTGGCCGAGGTTACCGAGGTGCCGTCCGACAAGATCCGCAAGGGCGAGATCACCGCCGTCGAGTACGGCCGCATCCGCGACGCCACCATCGAGATCGGCGAGGCGCCCCTCTACATCGACGCCACCGGCGGCCTCTCGATCGCCAAGCTGGCGGCGCGAGCCCGGCGGCTGAAACGCACCGTCGGCCTGGACCTCATCGTCGTCGACTACCTCCAACTGGTCACGGCGGGCGAGGGGCGGATCGACAACCGGGTCCAGGAGGTGAGCCAGATCACCCAGGGCCTCAAGTCCCTGGCCAAGGAACTCAACGTCCCCGTCCTCGCCGCCGCCCAGCTTTCACGCCAGGTGGAAAACCGCGAGGACAAGAAGCCCCAACTCGCCGACCTGCGCGAATCAGGCTCCATCGAACAGGATGCCGACGTGGTGATGTTCATCTACCGCGAGGCCTACTATATGAGCCGCACCGAGCCCAAGGAGGGCACCGCCGAGCACCTCGCCTGGCAGGAAAAGCTCGATCCGATCCGCAACCTGGCCGAGGTGATCATCGGCAAACAGCGCCACGGCCCGATCGGCGTGGTCCGCCTGCACTACAACGAAGACCTCACCAAATTCACCAACCACGCCCGCGAGGGCCGGTTCGAGCCACGGTAGAGGCGCGTGGCCCTACGCCTTGGCCAAGCCTTCCAGCCGATCGGGTCCCACCGCCGCCACGGCGGCCTTCAGATCGTCGATGCTGCCAGCGCCGCCCTCGGCGTCGATTGAGAAGCGGTTCGCGACGATAACGCTGTATTCGCCGCTCTTGGATGCCCGGTTCCATCGCTCCACCGTCAGGCGACCGCCCGCCGTCGAGGTCTTCTCATAGCCGTCAGCCGTTTCCTTGCTGGCCTGCACGCCCATCGCCCCGGCCATGCCGGCCAGAGCGCCCATGGCCGCCAGATCGGTGACCTTGAGGGTGATGCGCGCGCCGTCCTTGGCGTAGACCGCCTCGGCGTTCGAGCTGGCGACCCCGGCCGCGCCGGCGCTTTGGGCGGAAATCTCGGTCCTCGGCAGGCCGGCGACCGTGTCGGGCAGGAGCGCCTTGAGCTTTTCCGGATCGACGGCGGCGGTCTTCGTCATGCCACCCGTCTCACGAACGGCCGCGAGCTGGCTCGCCGCCGCCATCCGAGCCGACGCCGCCTCGATCCTGGCCAGATCACCGTTGTGGGCCGCCGCGCTGGTGAACGCCGCCGCCCCGCCGAGCGCGGCGCCAACCACCAACGAAGCGGTCATCAGGAAGATGATCCAACCGATGATCGCATTGACGACAATGGCCGCGATCAGGGTGACGACGAAATAGCCGGCGGTTTTTTCCGGCGGTGATTTCATCAACTTGGGCAGGCCCACGTAGAGAATATAGAGGCCATACAAGGCGGCGAAGAGGGACAGGATACCCAGTAGGGGCACGATGTTGAGAATGCCGGCGACCCAGGCGGCGGTATAGGAATAGACCGCCAGCTTCATGGCCTGGACCTGATTCTTTTGTCCATCGAAACTGGGCGCCAGGGCGTCGATGATGAAGCCCACGATGAACACGCCCAGCAGCGAGGCGATGTAGCTGACCACCGCGATAACGACGATCGGCACGATCGTCCAATGGATGAACAACAGATGCGACACGATCAACGCGACCGGCGGTATCGCCGCCAGGATGCAGGCGTAACCGGTGAACAGGCCCTGGGTCGTCGCCGGTTCGGTATCGATGACGTCCCACTCGGTCTTGGGGTGTAGCAGGATGCCCTGTACGCGCGCGACCAGACCAGCCCTTTTGGGTTCTTCAACCCTGGGTTCTTCAACCACACTCATCGTCAACCCTCCCTTTCATGAGATCGAAGTCTCGGAGCAGAGGCTAGTCCAAACCGAGGCGACTGGCGAGAGGCCGATTAACGGCCCGGCGAAACGAGGGCCGCGGCTCCAAGCGGCGCGCCGCCCAGCAGGAACAGATTCAATAGGCCCATGCCCCAACCCGTGATCAGATTGACGGCGAAGGCGGCGAAGACGACCCCGACGTAGTAGCCGGCGACATCCTCCCTGGGTGTTTTCATCAGTCGGGGCAAACCCAGGCAAAGAATGTAGAGGCCGTACAGGCCCGCGATCAGGGTGAAGAAGCCGGGGATCGGCAGGATGTCCAGGGCCCCGGCGACCCAGGCCGGGGTGCCGGCGTAGACCGCCAGCTTCATCGCCTGGGTGAAGTTCGGGTGGCCGTGATAGGATCTGGCCAGGACGTTGATCACCAGCCCCATGATGAGGACGTCGAGCAGCGAAATCCCGTAGCCGATCGCGGCCAGTTCGGCGGCCGACGCCGGGGCCAGATGGCTGACGACCAGATGTTGGGGGATTTGGGCGAGGGGCCGGATCGCCGCCAGAATGCATGCGTAGCCGATGAACAGCCCCAGGACGGTCGCCGGCTCGGTGTCGATGACCTCCCACTCGACTTCGCTGCGAAAGAGCACGCCCCGCGCCCGGGCGAGCAGGCTTACCGGCCCCGAAGCTTCATCCGCGGCCATCTCAACCCCTTTTCTCCGCCTTGATCGGCCCACCGAGCCCGACTTGTCGATCCGGTTCTAGCGACGCGGCGACGCCATAACCAGATGAGGCGCCCGCCGCCCCGGTGCGGTAAGATGACCGTCTCTTCGAATCGGAGCGCCATGGCCCGCGACGGCGCCATCTATGCATGCCAGTCCTGCGGCGCGGTCCATTCCAAGTGGGCCGGCCAGTGCGGCGCGTGTGGGGCGTGGAATTCCCTCGCCGAGGAGATCGTCTCGCGGCCGCCCGGCGCCCTGGCCCCCGCCCGCGGCGGCAAGGCGCGGGGCCTGGCCTTCGAGGCGCTGGACGCCGACTTCCCTACTCGGTCCCGCATCGTCACCGGGGTCGGCGAGTTCGACCGTGTGTGCGGCGGCGGGATCGTCCCCGGATCGGCGATCCTGCTGGCGGGAGATCCCGGTGTAGGCAAATCCACCCTGCTCCTGCAGGTGTGCGGCGCGGCGGCCAGACGCGGCGCGGCCTGCGCCTATATCTCCGGCGAAGAGGCCGCGGCCCAGATTCGCGCCCGCGCCCAGCGCATGGGTCTGGCCGACGCGCCGGTGAAGCTGGCTGCCGAGACCGCTCTGCGCGACATCGTCGACGCCCTCAAGCGCGACGCCTTCGATCTGGTGGTCATCGACTCCATCCAGACCCTGTGGAGCGACGCCCATGAGGCGGGGCCGGGATCGGTCACCCAAGTGCGCGCCTGCGCCGGCGAACTGGTGCGCCTGGCCAAGCGTCGCGGCGTCGCGGTGGTGCTGGTGGGCCATGTCACCAAGGACGGCCAGATCGCCGGCCCCCGCGTCGTGGAGCACATGGTCGATGCGGTGCTCTCCTTCGAGGGAGAGCGGGGCTATCCGTTTCGCATCCTGCGCGGCGCCAAGAACCGCTTCGGGGCCACCGACGAGATCGGCGTGTTCGAAATGGGCGACGCGGGCCTGGCCGAGGTCAAGAACCCCTCGGCCCTGTTCCTCAACGACGGCGGCGAACGCTCGGCCGGAGCGGCGGTATTCGCGGGCATCGAGGGCTCGCGGCCGGTGCTGGTGGAGTTCCAGGCCCTGGTGGCGCCCTCCGTGTACGGAACGCCGCGCCGGGCGGTGGTCGGCTGGGACAGCGGGCGCCTGGCCATGGTGATGGCGGTGCTGGAGGCGCGCTGCGGCCTTGGATTCGCCACGCGCGATGTCTATTTGAACGTCGCCGGGGGACTTCGGATCAGCGAACCGGCGGCGGATCTGGCGGCGGCGGCGGCCCTCGCATCTTCCGCCCTGGAGTTGGCCCTGCCGCAGGATTGCGTTGTATTCGGCGAGATCAGCCTGTCGGGAGACGTTCGCCCCGTGAGCAGAATGGAGATGCGCCTGAAGGAGGCGGCCAAGCTGGGCTTCTCCCGCGCCCTCGCGCCGGTCGCGCCCGATGGCGGCTCTGGCGTGGCCATGACCGGGGTCGCCCGCCTGGCCGACGCCGTGGCGCGTATCGGCGACCAGCGATGGGACTGACCCTGTTCGACATCCTGGCCGGCTTGGTGCTGATCGTCTCGGGCCTCATCGGCTTCGCGCGCGGGGCGACGCGGGAGGTGACCACGGTGATCGCCTTCGTCCTGGCCGCGGTGGCCGCCGTCTTTGGCCTGCGCGTCACCGGACCCATCGCCCGTCATTTCATCGCCACCCCGTGGATGGCCAACACCGCCGCCATCCTGACCGTGTTCGTTCTCGCCTACATCGTCCTGCGGACGATCGGCGGCAGGCTGACCAGCGGCGTGCGGCAAACCGTCCTTTCCGGTTTCGACCGCGCCCTCGGTTTCGCCATCGGCCTGGTCCGCGGCCTGGTGGTGATCGGCGCCTTCGTCCTGCTCATCGACGCCGCGACGCCCCCCGAACGGATGCCGGTATGGATCACCCGAGCCCGGCTCTATCCCCTGGCGGGCGCCGCCGGCGGCGCCCTGCGCGCTTTCGCGCCACAAGGCCTCAAGGTCGCCCACGACGTGGCGACGGGGGCGGAGCAGGCCGTGACGGGCGCCGGGCCGGGCGAAAGCGACGCGCAGCGCAAACGCATGGACGATCTGGTGGAGAAATCGCGGTGACCCCTGACGACGATCAGCTTCGCCTGGAGTGCGGCGTCTTCGGCGTGTTCGACGTTGGCGACGCGGCCGGGGTGGTGGCCTTGGGCCTGCACGCCCTGCAGCACCGCGGCCAGGAAGCGTGCGGCATCGCCGCCTTCGACGGCCAGGGTTTCCACACCGAGCGGCATCTGGGTCATGTGGCCGACGGCTTTTCCGGCGGCGATCTGAGCCGTCGCCTGCCCGGCCGCTCCGCCATCGGCCATACCCGCTATTCCACCGCGGGCGGCAGCTTCCTGCGCAACGGCCAGCCGATGTTCGCCGACCTGCAGACCGGCGGCATCGCCATCGCCCACAACGGCAACCTCACCAACTTCCTGACCATGCGCGAACAACTCGTCTCCGACGGCGCGATCTTCCAGTCGACCTCGGATTCGGAAGTCATCCTTCATCTCATCGCCCGGTCGAAAAAGAGCAAGCTGGTGGCGCGGTTCATCGACGCACTCAAGCAGGTGGAAGGCGGCTACGCCCTGATCGCGCTGACCAACAAGAAGCTGATCGGGGTGCGCGACCCCCTCGGCATCCGCCCCCTGGTGCTGGGCGAACTTGACGGCAAGGCGGTGTTCGCCTCGGAAACGCGCGCCCTGGGCATGGTCGGGGCGCGTTTCGTGCGCGATGTGGAGCACGGCGAGATGGTCGTGGTCTCCGAGGACGGCGTCGAGTCCATTCGCCCCTTCCCGGCCGCCAAGGCGCGGCCCTGCGTGTTCGAATATGTCTACTTCGCCATGCCCGACAGCGTGGTCAACGGCCGCTCGGTCTATGAGGTGCGCAAGCGTCTGGGCCGGCGCCTGGCCCAGGAGAGCGGCGTTGACGCCGACGTGGTCGCGCCGGTTCCCGACTCCGGGGTCCCGGCGGCCATCGGCTACGCCCAGGAAAGCGGCATTCCCTTCGAGATGGGCATCATCCGCAACCACTATGTGGGCCGCACCTTCATCCAGCCGACCCAGGACGCCCGCGAACTGAGCGTGCGCATGAAGCTCAGCCCCAACCACGCGGTCCTGGCCGGCAAGCGGGTGATGCTGATCGACGATTCCATCGTACGCGGAACCAATTCGGTGCGCGTGGTGCGCATGGTCCGCGAGGCCGGCGCCACCGAGGTTCACCTGCGCTCCGCCTCGCCGCCGCTCAAATGGCCCGATTTCTACGGCATCGACATGCCCGACCGTCACAAGCTGCTGGCCGCCAACCGCAGCCTGGAGGAGATGGCGCGGATGCTGGAGGTCGATAGCCTGGCCTTTCTCTCCGTGGAAGGTCTCTACTGGGCCATGGGGGCGGGGCCCCGCGATCCGCGCGCTCCGCAGTTCACCGATCACTATTTCACCGGCGAATATCCCACCCGCCTCCTCGACCGCGAGCGGGCCGAAGGCCGCGACGCGCCGGCCGAGCGACAACTATCGTTCCTGGTCGATGCGTGAGGGGGTAAAAGAGGCCCTTCCCCCCTGGCGCCGCTTCGTCCCCGACACCTACATCCTGACCATTCTGGCCATGGTCGTGTTCGCCAGCCTGCTGCCGGTGCGCGGCCGGGGAGCGGCGGACTTTTCGCTGGCGACCAGGGCCGCCATCGCCCTGCTGTTCTTCCTGCACGGCGCCAAGCTGTCACGCGCCGCGGTGGTGGCCGGACTGACCCATTGGCGCCTGCAGCTCACCGTTCTGGCCGCCACCTTCGTACTGTTTCCCGTTCTTGGCCTCGCGGTTCGATGGCTTCCGGTCGCGATCCTGCCCGCCTTTCTCGCCCAGGGCGTGCTTTTCCTCTGTTGCCTGCCCTCCACGGTGCAGTCGTCGATCGCCTTCACCTCCATCGCGCGGGGCAATGTGGCGGCGGCGGTGTGCGCCGCGTCGGCCTCCAACCTGCTGGGCATCTTCATGACACCCGCCCTTCTCGCCGTGACCATGGGCGGCCATGGGGCGGCCTTTTCGACCGCCGAACTGGAGGCGCTGGTCGTCCAGCTCTTCCTTCCCTTTCTGGCCGGCCAGCTCGCGCGGCAATGGATCGCAGGGTGGATGGCGCGCCATGGCCGCCTGGTCGGCCTGGTGGACCGCGGCTCGATCCTGCTGGTGGTCTACGGCGCCTTCAGCGCCGCCGTGGTCCAGGGCATCTGGCGGCGGGTGTCGGCCGTGGAGATTGTCGAACTCATGGCGCTGTGCGCGATAGTGCTGGGCGTGGTTCTGGGCGCCACGCTCCTTTTCGCCCGCGCCGCGGGGTTCGCCAAGGCCGATGAGATCACCATCGTCTTTTGCGGGTCGAAGAAGAGCCTCGCCTCGGGGGTTCCCATGGCCGGCGTCATCTTCCCCCCGGCCGCCGTAGGCCTCATGGTCCTGCCTCTGATGATCTTCCATCAGCTCCAACTGATGGCCTGCGCCCTGATCGCCCAGCGCTACGCGGCGCGGCCCGCCGAGGAAGCGTGAGACCATGTCCGAATCGAAAACCCCCCTCGCCGGCCAAGTCGCCCTGGTCACCGGAGCCACGCGGGGCATAGGCCGGGCAGCCGCCCTGGCGCTCGGCGGCGCCGGCGCCCACGTCATCGCGGTCGGCCGAACCCAGGGCGCCCTTGAGGAACTGGACGACGCCATCCTGGCTGTCGGCGGCGAGCGCGCCACCCTGGTTCCCATGGACTTGGTGAACGGGGCGGGCGTCGATCAGCTGGGGTTCGAGATCTTTCAGCGCCACAAGCGGCTCGACATTCTCGTCCACGCCGCCGCCATGCTGGGCGGCCTGCGCCCGGTCGCCCATATCCCGCCGGAGCTGTGGGACAAGATCGTGGCCACCAACCTCACCGCCGTCTTTCGCCTGATCCGCTCGCTGGAGCCCCTGCTGAAGGCCAGCGAGGCGGGGCGGGCGATCTTCCTCACCTCCGGGCGGGCGCAACACCCGAAGGCCTTCTGGGGGTCCTACGCCGCCACCAAGGCCGCCCTGGAAGCCCTGGTCCGGTGCTGGGCCGACGAGATCGACGGCTCGCCGGTTCGCGCCATCATCCTCGATCCGGGCGCCATGCGCACCAGGATGCGCGAGCAGGCCTATCCGGGCGAGGATCCCGCCACCCTGACCGATCCGGCGCGGATCGGGCCGCTCATCGTCGAACTGGCGCTCACCGCCGATCCGGGGCCGCCCACCGAGGCCGTCAGTTTCACGGGCTGGGCGTCCGCGCGCGCCGCCGCCTCGCCTGGAACGCCTTGACCGGATCGTCCGTCGCCTCGGCGTAAGGGTTGGCGCCCGATTTGACGGTGATCCGGATCGGCGTGCCAGGCAGGTCGAAACTCTGGCGCAGGGAATTGACCAAGTAGCGGCGGTAGCTGTCGGGCAGCTTGTCGGCGCGGCTGGCGAAGAGGACGAAGGTCGGCGGCCGCGCCTTAGTCTGGGCCATATATTTCGGCCTGACGCGGCGGCCGTTCACCGCCGGCGGCGGGTGGCGCTCGACGGCCATCTTCAGCCAATCGTTCAGGTCGCGGGTCTTGAGCTTGGTGGCCCAGTCGCCATGCGCCTTGATCACCGCCGGCATCAGCCGATCGAGGCCCCGCCCGGTCTCGGCCGACAGATGGACCACCGGCGCGCCGCGCAGTTGCGGCAGCATCTGGTCGGCGCGCTCGATGAAATCTTTCAGGCGCGCGCCCGGCTCTTCAACCAGATCCCACTTGGCCAGCACGAAGACCAGCGCCCGCCCTTCGCGCTCCACCAGATCGGCGATCTGCAGGTCCTGGGTCTCGAAGGGATGGGTGGCGTCCATGACCAGAACCACCACCTCGGCAAAGGTGATTGAACGTAGGGTGTCCTGGACCGAGAGCTGTTCCAGCTTTCCCTCGACGCGGGCCTTGCGGCGCAGGCCGGCGGTGTCCACCAGCCGCACCCGCCGGCCCTGCCAGTCCCAGTCCACCGACACCGCGTCGCGGGTGATGCCGGCCTCCGGTCCGGTCAGCAGGCGCTCCTCGCCGATCAGCGCGTTGACCAGGGTCGATTTGCCGGCGTTGGGGCGCCCGACAATGGCCATGCGGATCGGTTTGTCACCGCCTTTGGCCCCATCGTCCCCGTCCAAGCCGTCCTCTGGCGGCGCGTTGGCCAGCACCGCGGCGAAGAGATCGCCCAGCCCCTCGCCATGTTCGGCGGAGATGGCCACCGGTTCGCCGAAGCCGAGGTTATAGCCTTCCAGACCGCCGGCGTCGCCGGCCCGCCCCTCGCTCTTGTTGGCGACCAGGATCACCGGCTTGCCACTGCGCCTGAGCACCCGCGCGAAGAGTTCGTCCAGGGCCGCCACCCCCTCGCGGGCGTCGATGACGAACAAGATCACCTGGGCCTGGGCCACCGCCAGCTCGGTCTGCGCCCGCATGCGCGCCTCCAGGCTCTCGTCGGCGACATCCTCGAAGCCGGCGGTGTCGATCAGGTCGAGATCGAGATCGCCCAGGCGGCCGGTGGCGAACTTGCGGTCCCGCGTCACCCCCGGCCGGTCGTCGACGATCGCCAGCCTGCGGCCGGCCAGGCGGTTGAACAGGGTCGACTTGCCCACATTGGGCCGCCCGACGATGGCCAGCTTCACCATGGGCGACCGGCCACGGCCCTACCGAATCGCGATCAGCTGGGCGCTTTCGGTGACAACGTAGATCGTGCCGTTGACGGCGATGGGGCCGATCAGGGCGTCGGCGCCGAGCCTCAAGGTGCGCAGGGTCGCGCCGGTCTTGGGATTGAGGGCGATCGCCTCGCCCTTACTGGAGACCATGATCAGGCGGCCGGAGGCCATCAGGGGGCTCGACCAATAGGCGCGCTGCTTTTTCTTCAGACCGGCGTTGAGATCGCGGATCCAATAGACCCCGCCGCTCTCGCGCGAGGCGCAGATTACCTGGCCCAGATCGTCGACCACGAACACCACGTCGCCCGCCGGCCAGGGGCTGGTGATGGCCGACACCGGCAGGGTCCAGCGGGCCGTGCCGGTGCGCAGGTCCACCGCCGCCAGCACATCCGAATGGCTCACCGCATAGACGTCGTTTTTGTAGATCACCGGCCGGCCGGCGATGTCGCGGATTTCCGACAGGGCGTTGGTGCGGTTGGCCTTCGAGAGGCTGGCGTTCCACAGCTCGTTGCCGTTGGCGGCGCGCACGGCCACCAGTTCGCCCGACGCGAAAGAAGTCACCACCGTCTCGTTGTCGGCCGCCGGGCTGGAGGCGGCGAGGATGCGGGCCGGCTCGGTCAGGGCCTGGTAGGTCCAGGCCTGGGTCCCGGTGGACGCCTCCAGGGCCAGCAGTTCGTCGTTCACATCGGCGGCGAACACCCGCCCGCCGAACACGGTGGGCGCGGCGTGCATCGGCGCCTCCGTGCGGGTCCGCCAGCCGAGCGCCCCGGTGGCGGCGTCGAGCTGGACCACTTCGCGAAAGCCCGAGGTGGCGTAGATCTTGCCGCCCTCATAGGCCAGGCCCCCGCCCCAGGCCTCGTGATCGCGCTTGGATCTGGGCATTATGTCGGTGCGCCAGACGCGCGCGCCGGTGGCGCCGTCGAGGGCCGATATGGCCGCCCCGCCGTCCATCACGAAAATGCGCCCTCCCGCCGCGATCGGCGGGGCGGTGACGTGCCGGCGCCGCGTGGTCGGGGCGCCGAAGGTCCGCCGCCAGGCGACCTGGAAGGCCGGCGCGGCGTCGACGTTCTCCACCGACTGGGCGGGCGTGCCGCCGGGCAGCGGCCATTCGGTCAGCGGCGTGGCGGGCGGCAGGAAGAAATCCTGACCCTTCAGGGTGTCCGACACGGCGAGCTGGTCGCCCGCCGCGATGATCGGGATGCGCACCCCCTTGGCCAGCGACTTGGCGTGCTTCTTGCCGTGAAAGGGGTTGAGCTGGCCCACCTTCGACACCGTCGCGCAGCCCCCCAGCGCCAGGGTGGCCACGGCGGCGATCACGCCGAGCGTACGGGCAAGGGTCATTGAGCGTTCCCAGGAGCGGTGTCGGGAGCGCCTTGCGGCGCGCCCTGATCTTGCGGCGCCCCTCCATCGCCGCCCTGCGCGCCAAAAGCGGGCTGTTTCGGCGGCGGCAATAAGGCGGCCGCCTTGACCACCTGGACGGCGTTCGCCGCCTCGCCCGCGTCGATCAGGGCGATGGCCGCCTGGACGCGGCCACGCATGGCTTCGCTCACGCCCAGGGTCAGGGTCAGGGCGTTGAAGTCGCCACGCGCCTCCGCCGTCTTGCCGGCCATCAGCTTGGCCATGGCCAGGGCCTCCCGCGCCTCCAGGTCGAAAGGCTTCTTGTCGCCGATAATGGCGGCCAGACGGGTCTGGATCTGGGGATAGGGCGCGGTGTCCAGCAGGGCCTGGGCGGCGCGCAGACGCTCCAGATCGCGCAGGATGGCGTTGGGCGCGGCTCTGGCGGCGGCGTCGTAGAAGACCGCCGCCTCGGCCCCCTTGCCGGCCGCCAGACGGATATTGCCCTGCTGCATCAGGCCCAGGGTCTTGTAGCCGGCCGGGCCGGATCGTCCCAGCGCCTCGAAGCCGGTGTAGGCGCCGGTCTCGTCGCCCTGAGCCAGGGAGGTCAGGGCCTTGTCGTAGGCGATGGAGGCCTTGCCGATGTTGCGGTCCTGCCAAGTGTTGTAGCCCCACACCCCCACCCAGCCGACGACCACGGCGATAAACGCGGCCAGGAACCAGGGCGCCGCGCGCCGGGCGAGCGTCCGATAACGGTCGGAGCGAAGCTGCTCATCGACCTCCTCGATAAAATCCGTCACGAACTATGAACTCCAAACTTGGCTGCCGCGCATTGGCGGCGGAACCTATCGTTTGCCGCGCGCCGCTGCAACGCGTCGTCGGACGTTGCCGGGCGCCCCTCCGTCACGGCGCGAGAAAAAGCGCCGCGCCACCTCCCCGCTTCGCAGGGAAGGAGTGAAGGAAAGATAGGCGCTTTCAAACCTTTCAATCCTCCCCCGTCCTCTTACGGAGGGGTCGCGCCGGCGTCGCCGTGGGACGTCCCGCCATGCGGAGAGGTGGTGGAAAACCCCTCATCCGTCGGCTTCGCCGACACCTTCTCCCGCAAGGGGAACAGGATTCTTTTCCTCCTGACGCCTCGATGGGCGTATGCTGCCTCCAGGGGGCGAGACAGTCGCGGGATGCGAGGATGAACGGCGACGGGGGCGGAAACGCCAAGGTCCCCTTCAGGCTGGCCGTCTTGGCCTCGTCGGCCCTGGCGCTCGCCGTGGCTCTGCCCCTGGCCGGCCACGGGCGGCGAGCGGCGGATGCGCCGCGCGGCAAGCCCACGGCGCCGCACCAGGTTCCGCTTGAAAAGCAGACTCTGACAGTGGAAATGCGCCCCCGCGAAAGCCTGGCGGGCGCGCTGATACGGAGCGGCTTGAACCCCGGCGAGGCCGGCCGCGCCGCCGACGCCCTCGGCGAGGATTTCGACATCGTCAATCCTCACCCGGGTCTGAAGCTCGACCTGACGCTCGTCCGCTCGCCCGGCGGAAGCCCACGGCTAGTCGGTCTAGCCTTCAATCCAGGCGACGATCGGCGGGTGAGCGCGTGGCGAGGCGCCGATGGGAGCCTGCGGGTGCGGGACGCGCAGACCCAGGCCTTCTCGGTCCCCAGCCGGATCGACGGGAAGGTGGAGGGCTCGCTCTATCTGTCCCTGGTCGACGCCGGGGTGGACACACCCGTGGCCGCCAGGGTGGTCGGCCTGTTCGGCCGCCGGCTGGACCTCAGCCGCGATATCGAGAGCGGCGACCGCTTCGCCCTGGTCTTCGAGCAGGCGCGATCGACGGACGGCGAAGCCGCCGCCGCCCCGTCGCTTCTCTACGCCGAGGTGGCCGGAGGGACCCGGCGGACCGCGATCTACCGCTTCCAGCCGCCCGGCGGCGGCCCCGTCGACTATCTGGACGGCGAGGCCGGTCCCAGCCGGCCGCTGTTGCTGAGAACCCCAGTCGATGGGGCGAGGATCACCTCGTCCTTTGGTCTTCGGCTGCATCCCATCCTGGGCTTCACGCGGATGCACCAGGGCGTGGATTTCGGCGCGTCGCTGGGCGCGCCGGTGCTGGCCGCCGGCGACGGGGTGGTGGAGGAGGCGCGCTGGGCCGGAGGCTACGGGCGGTGGCTGAAGATTCGCCACGACCGGGGCCTGGAGACCGGCTACGCCCACCTCTCGGCCTGGGCGGCCGGCGTCGCGCCGGGCGCGCGGGTGCGGCAGGGCCAGGTGGTCGCCTACGTCGGCGCCACCGGCCTGGCGACCGGACCCCACCTGCACTACGAAGTGTTCGCCGGCGGCCAGAGGATCGATCCCCAGCTTGCCCGGGCCGCCGGCCCCGAGGGGGTCGATCCCCTCCGGCGGATCGCCTTTCGGGCCCAGAAGGCGCGCATCGACGCCATCGTGGGCGGCTGACGGGCCTCAGTGGTCATGGAGAACTCCGGTTGACCGAGGTGGGGACCGAGACGCTCGGAGAGCGCGCCAAGGCCGCGTTGCAACGGCGCGACCCTCGCGCGGCCCTGGACCTGCTCGCCCAGATCCCACCCGCCGCCGTCACCATCGACACCTTCCTGGACAAGGCCCTGGCTTTTCGCATGACCGGCGATCTGGCCGCCGCCGTGGAGGCGCTGGACGGCGCCCTGGTTCTGGAACCGCGAAATCTCCTGGCGTTGCTTTCCAAGGGCGCCCTGCTCGAGCGCCTAAGCCGGCCCAAGGCCGCCGCGGCGATCTACAAGAACGCCCTGGCCGTTGCTCCGCCCGCGGAGCATCTGCCGGCGGCCCTCGCCGCGCCGCTCGCCCGCGCCCGCACGGCGGTGGCCGACCACGCGGCCGCCCTGGCCGCACATCTGCGCGCCAGCGTGGCGGCGGTGCGCGGCGAATATCCCGGCCAGGCGCTGGGCCGGTTCGACGAGGCCCTGAGCATCTACGCCGGCGAGATGCGCCCCTATGTCCAGGAACCGCTGCTCATCACGTATCCCCGCCTGCCCGCCATCCCGTTTTACGACCGCGACGACTTTGCCTGGATGGAGGAGCTGGAGGCCGCCACGCCGATGCTCCAGGCCGAAGCGGCCGGCGCCATGCAAACCCGCATCGACGACTTCGCCCCCTATATCGCCTTTCCCCCCGGCGTTCCGGTCAACCAGTGGGGCGAACTCAATCATTCGCGGCGCTGGAGTTCCTATTTTCTGTGGCGCGACGGGGCGCGGCAGGCGGGCGCCTGCGCGGCCTGTCCCGGAACGGCGGCCCTGCTTGACTCCCTGCCCATGGCCGACCAACCGGGCTTCGCGCCGACCGCCATGTTCTCGGTGCTCGACGCTGGCGCACACATCCCCGCCCACACCGGCTCGGCCAACACCCGCCTGATCGTCCACCTGCCGCTGATCCTGCCCGGCCCGGCGCGATTTCGGGTCGGCAATGTCACGCGGTCATGGCGACTGGGCGAAGCCTGGGTGTTCGACGACACCATCGAACACGAGGCGTGGAATGACGCCGACGCCCCCCGCGCCATCCTCATCTTCGACATCTGGAATCCGTCTTTGACCGAAGCCGAACGGCGCCTGATCGGCGCCATGATGACCGCCAAGAACGCCTTCCAGGCGGCGGAATAGGGCTTTTATCCTTGCCAGGACCGGAACAACGGCCATAGGCTGCACCAAGATCGATGTTTAGCCTCGGGGGCGGTCATGGCGGCGATCAGTTGGGCGTCGGGGACTCCCGGCGATTGGAAGACGGCGGCGGATTGGCGCGGCGGCATCGAGCCGGGCGCCGCCGATGACGTCACCATCGACGCAGCGGGAACCTACGCCGTCACGATCTCGGTGCCCGAGGCGGCCCATTCCCTGACCGTGAACGACGCCGGGTCCACCATCGTGGATGACGCCGTGCTGAGCCTGGGATCGACCCTGACCCTGACCGCCGGGACCTTCCAGTTGAACGCCGGCGGCGTGATCAAGGGTGGCTCCCTCAGCGCCACGGGCGGAGTTTTCCAATGGAACGGTGGGACCCTGAATGGCGTGACCTACCTTGGCGCGCTCGACTTGTCGGCGGCCCATTCGCTGCTGAACGTTGGCGCCCAGGGGTTGACCACCAACATGATCGACCTCACCGGCAATGGTAGCGAACTGGCGTTCCAGAATACCCAGACCTTCAAGAACAACGTCTTCATCGACATCGGCTCCAGGACCGGCGCCTCCATCGTGGAACTGGACACCACCGGCGCGGGCGCCACCCTGACCCTGGCCCCGGGCACGCAAATAATTCAGACCGGCCGACACGCCGCCATCCACAGCATGGGCTCGGCGAGCGGCGACACGATCGTCAACGCCGGCCTTATCGACGCGCAGTTCGGGGGGGGCCAGTTCACCATCGACCCCAACGTCTTCACCAACACCAACCTGATCGAGGTGGAAAATGGCGATACCCTGTTCCTGCAGCCACGCCGGTTCACCAATATTTCAGGCGCCACCCTGACCGGCGGGTACTACAACATCGGCGCCGGATCGACGCTGCAGCTATCCGACAACCTGACGATCGCCGCCCTGGACGCCGTTGTCTTTCTCGGAGGGGTCGGCGCCGCCCTGCAAAGCCTGGACACCATCTCTGGCCAGGAAATCACCCTTGAGTCGACGCTGGCGACGATCGCCGCCCACGGCGCGCTCAATCTGGGAACTCAAGGCTGGTCCTCGACCCTGGCCATGACCAATACCGGCAGTCTTAGCCTGTCCGGCGGAGCCTTTATGGCCGCCAGCCTGACCAACAGCGGATTCCTCAGCGGCAATGGGACGATCGCGGCGCCTCTGATCAACAGCGGCGTGATTGACAACGCATCGCTGTCGCTCGCCGGCCCGGCGATGTTCGATGTCGGGTCGCGGCTGAATCACACAACGCTGAGCGTCGCCAACGCCACCGTGGCGGGCCTCAGGGCCACGGGCGCAAACCTGAACGATGTGGGCATGATCGACCAGACGGGATCGATGACCCTGGACGCCAGGCGGGGTGACGCCGGCCTCTCCATCGCCAAGGGCGCGACCTACGAGATCGACGGCGATGTCGGCATCGCCGGCCTCGGGAATAGGTCGTTCTCCGCCGTCGTCAACGATGCTGGAATCCTGATCAAATCCGCCGGCGCGGGCGTTGGCGTCGTGACGGCGCGGATCACCGACACCGGCCTCGTCGAGGTCGCGTCCGGAACGCTGGACGTGCGGCTGGCGGTGGGCGGGACCGGCGCGATGCGG
>JBDTIW010000074.1:0-5847 GCA_039936215.1 Caulobacteraceae bacterium
GCGGCCAGGTCCCTGGCCGAGGCGTTCCTGAAGGCGGGCGGAACGCGCGCGGTGCTGCTGCCGCAAATCCGCGCCCTGGGCGACCTGGACGAGGGCGAGCCGCCCTTCGAGGCTGGAGACATCGCCCTTGATCTTCCCCCCGCCATCGGTTCCTGGCGGCGACGGTTCGAACTGGCTCGCCTGGTGGCCGAGAACGAAGACCTGCTGGAGCGCCGGCTGGACGCGGGCTCGGCTCTCGAACTGGCCGACGCCCTGGCCGCCTTTCTGGACGGCTGCCAGATCGAGGAGGTGGGCGATCCGCGCGCCGTGGAGGCCCTGGTGGAAGGCGAGATGGCCCGCCACTGGCAGGTGTCGGCGAAATTCCTCAACCTCGCCCTTGAGGCGTGGCCGAGGCGGCTGGCCGAGCTTGGCCTGATGGATGTGGCGCAGAGGCGGGTGAAGCTGCTGCGCGCGCTGGCGGCGGGCTGGCGGGACCGTCCGCCCACGGAGGTGCTCATCGCGGCCGGTTCGACCGGGGCGGCGCCGGCGGCGGCCGACCTGCTGGCCACCGTTGCCCGGGCCCCCAGGGGCTGCGTGGTGCTGCCGGGCCTGGACAAGTCCCTCGCCGACACGGCGTGGGCGGAGGTCGACGAGCCGCATCCGCAGGGGAGCTTGAAGCGTTTGCTGGAACGATCGGGCCTGAGCCGCGCCGACGTGCGAGAATGGAATCCGCAAACGGAAACGGACGCCCGGGGACGCTGGCGGCGGCGGGTGATCAACGAAGCCCTTCGTCCGCCCGTGGCCACCGCCGACTGGCTGGACCAGATCGCCGCCCTGCGCGCCGAGAGCACGGCGAGCGGCGTCGATCCCATCGCCAAGGGCCTGGCGGGGCTGACCTCGCTCACCGCCGCCGGCGAGGAAGAGGCGGCCAGCGTGGCGGCGCTGCTGCTGCGCGAGGTCCTGGAGACGCCGGGCAAGACCGCCGCCCTGATCACCCCCGACGCCGACCTGGCCAGGCGGGTGAGCGCGCGGCTGACCCGCTGGGGCATCGCCGCCGATTCCTCGGCCGGCCAGCCCCTGGCCGCCGCGCCGGCAGCCGTGCTGGCGGGCCTGGTCGCTCGCGCCGCCGTCGACCCGGCCGACCCGGTGACCCTGTTGGCCATCGTCAAGCACCCCCTGACCCGGCTCGGCCTCGACGAGGAGACCTTGAACCGCGGGCGGCGGTCGCTGGAGCGCTACGGCTTGCGGGGTGCCCGGCCGGGCGGCTGGGAGGCGCTGGTCCAGCGCCTGCGAGAGGCGGCGGGCGAGGCTGGCGAGCGCGACGAAGCCGGCCAGGCCCGCGCCGCCGCCATCGACCTAGCCATCGACCTGGCCTCGCGCCTGCACGCCGCCCTGGACGCCGCTGATGCTCCATATGCTGACGATGTAGCCCCGGCGGCCGACGCCACGCGGGCGGTGGTCGAGGTTCTGGAGCGCCTGGCGGCGGGACCGCAGGGCGGGCTGGGCGAGCTGTGGGCCGGTCAGGCGGGCGAGGCCGCGGCGGGCCTCATCGCCGCCCTCCTGGAGGAAAGCGACGGCTTGCCCCCGATCACCCGCGCCGGCTTCGCCCAATTGCTGGACAGCCTGATGGCGGGCGAACTGGTGCGCCCCGGCGGGGCCAGCCATCCGCGCCTGCGCATCCTGGGGGTGCTGGAAGCGCGCCTGATCCGCGCCGACCGCCTGATCCTGGCCGGTCTTGAGGAGGGAGTGTGGCCGAGGGCCGCGCCGATCGATCCCTTCCTGTCACGGCCCATGCGCGAGAAGCTCGGCCTACCGCCGCCGGAACGGCGGATCGGCCTTTCGGCCCACGACTTCGCCCAGGCGGCCGCCGCGCCGGAGGTGATCCTGATCCATTCCGAGCGCCGGGCCGGCGGGCCGGCGGTGGCCTCGCGCTGGCTGTGGCGGCTGCGCACCCTGGCCAGGGGCGCGGGCGTCGATCTGCCCGACCGGCCGGAGATCCTCGCCTGGGCGCGCGCCCTGGACGCGCCGCTCGCCTCGCCGCCGCCCGCCCTCAAGACGGCGACACGGCCCCGTCCGGCCCCGCCGCTGGCCGCGCGGCCGCGGCGGATGTCGGTGACGGCGGTGGAGCGCTGGGTGCGCGATCCTTACGCCATCTATGCCCGCGATGTCCTGAAGCTTCGCCCGCTGGACGCCCCCGATGAGCCGATCGAGGCCCTGGCGCGCGGTTCGGCCATCCACGCCGCCTTCGAGCGCTTCGCGCGCGAGCATCCGGACGTCCTGCCCACCGACGCCGAGGCGCGGTTCGCGGCCCTGATCGTCGAGGAGCTGGAGCGCGCCGGCATGCCCCCGGCGCGCATGGCCCGTGAGCACGCGCTGGCGGCCAATGTCGCGCCCTGGGTAGTGGCGTTCGAGGCGCGGCGGCGGCCGGGGGCGCGCCTGGTGGTGGAGGCGAGCGGCGAGCATGTGTTCGAGACGCCCGGCGGTCCTTTCAGGCTGACCGCCCGGGCCGACCGCATCGAGGCGCGCGGCGAGGCCGCCGACATCCTCGATTTCAAGACCGGCGCACCGCCCAGCCCCAAGCAGGTGAGGGCGGGCCTTTCGCCCCAGCTCACCTTGGCCGGAGCCATACTGGCGCGGGGCGGTTTCGAGGCGGTGGGCGCCACGCGGCCGCGCGAACTGCTCTATGTCCGGGTCAGCGGCGGCCGGACGCCGGGCCGCGAGGAGCTTCGCGGGGCCGAAGGCGAGAGCGACGCCCTGGCCGACGCCGCCCTGGACGGCCTCAAGCGCCGAGTCGCCCTGTTCGACCGGCCCGACACCCCCTACCCGTCCTGGGCCGCCCCGCAGTTCATCGGCCGCCAGGGCGGCGACTACGACCACCTCGCCCGGGTGTGGGAATGGCACGTGATCGGCGAGGGCGAGCCGGAGGGCGGCGGGTGAGGGCCATCGCCGATCCGCAGGTTCTGGCGTCCAACCCCCGCGCCTCGACCTTCGTGGCCGCCAACGCCGGGTCGGGGAAGACCTCGACTCTGGTCAAGCGGGTGGCGCGGCTGCTGCTGGCGGGGGCCTGTCCCGAGGCGATCCTCTGTGTCACCTACACCAAGGCGGGGGCGGCGGAGATGCAGAGCCGGCTGTTCGAGCAGCTGGGATCGTGGGCGGTGCTGTCGGACGCCGCGCTCACCGAGGAACTGGCCAGGATCGACGAACACGGCCGCGACCTTTCGGCCGCCCGGGCCTTGTTCGCCCGCGCCCTGGAAACCCCCGGCGGCCTGAAGATCCAGACCCTGCACGCCTTCTGCGAAAAGCTGCTGCGGCGGTTTCCTCTCGAGGCGGGGGTGTCGCCGGGCTTCACGGTGCTGGAGGACCAGGCGGCGGCGGAGGTGTCGGCCAGGGCGCGCGAGGACGTGGCGCGGCTGGTCATGGATCGTCCGGAGGGCGGGGTGGCGCGGGCCTACGCCCATTTCTCGGTGGAGCTCGATTGGGCCTCGTTCAACGGCATGTTCGGCGCCTTCGAGACGCGCCGCGAGGCGATCGGCGCCTATGTGGACCGGTGCGACGGGCAAGGGGGCTATGGGACCGATGTCTGGCGCCGCTGCGGCTTCGAGGCGCCGACGAGCCAGGCCGCCGTCGAGGCGCGGGCCATGGGCAGGATTCGCTGGACCGCCTGGAAGCGCGCGGCCGAAGCCCTGTCGGCCAGCGCCATGGTGTCGGATGTCGGTCGCGGCGCCGCCATGGCCGCGATCGGCGCCGATTCGCCGTTCGCCGAGGTGGCCGCGATCTTTCTGACCCAACAGGGCGAACCGCGAAAAACGCTGGGGACCAAGTCCATCGATCCCCGCCACATCGAATGGC
The DNA here is from genome assembly GCA_039936215.1 of Caulobacteraceae bacterium. Taxonomy (GTDB): domain Bacteria; phylum Pseudomonadota; class Alphaproteobacteria; order Caulobacterales; family Caulobacteraceae; genus Acaudatibacter. The sequence goes on from JBDTIW010000074.1 coordinate 3,829, forward strand.
TCACCGAAGAGCAGGGCCGGGTTGTCGAGGTCCATGGGCGGTTGCTCGCCGCGCATCTGGCCGAGGACACCGTCCACGCCCTTACCCTGGCGATCGCCTACGCCGGTTTCTACGAGGGCGCCAAGAGCGCCCAGGGGGGGCTCGATTTCGGCGACCTGATCGCCGACGCCCATCGCCTGCTCACCGTCAAGGCCGACGCCGCCTGGGTGCTCTACAAGCTGGACGGCGGCCTTGAGCATGTCCTCCTCGACGAGGGCCAGGATACCGCGCCTCGGCAGTGGGAAATCCTGCGCGCCCTGACCGCCGAGTTTTTCACCGGGGCGGGGGCCAGTCCGACCGAGAGAACCCTGTTCGCGGTGGCCGACGAGAAGCAGTCGATCTTCTCCTTCCAGGGCGCCGCCCCTGAGCGCTTCGCGGTGGAGAAGCAGCGCTTCGGGGCGATGGTCGAGGCGGCCGGCGGCCGCTTCTCGACCGTATCCCTGCTGGAAAGCTGGCGCTCGGCGCCGGAAATCCTGACGTTCGTCGATACGGTGTTCACGCAGCCCGAGGCCCTGGCCGGGCTTCGTCCGTCCGCGGACGGCAAGGTGGTGGGGTTCCCGGTCAAGCACAAGGCGACCCGGACGCCCGGCGGCTGTGTCGAAATGTGGCCGCTGGAAGCGACGGAGGCGGCGCCGGAAGACGATATCTGGGCGCCGGTGAACTCTGAATCGCCGGAGAGCGCCAACCGCAAGCTGGCGCGCCGGATCGCCAAATCGGTCCGCGCCATGGTCGAGCGCGGCGATGCGGTGGGCGGGCGGCCCTGCGCGTTCGGCGACGTGCTGATCCTGGTCCGGCGCCGCAATGCCCTGTTTCACGAAATCATCCGCGCCCTCAAGCGCGAGGGCGTGCCGGTGGGCGGGGCCGACCGGCTGAAGCTCTCCGACCACGGCGTCTACGAGGACCTGATGGCCCTGGCGCGGTTCACCCGGTTCCCCTCCGACGACCTGACGCTCGCCTGTCTGCTGCGCGGGCCGTTCTGCGAGGTCGACGAGGAGAGCCTGTTCGATCTGGCCTACGGCCGTAAGGGCGCGCTGTGGAGCGTGCTGAGGCGCCGGTCGGGCGAGCGGGCCGCGTGGGGGGCGGCGGTCTCGTTCCTGGACTGGGCGCTGGGCGAAGCGCGGCGCGCGGCGCCGTTCGACTTCTTCAGCCGGGCGATGAGCCGGCTGGACGGCGAGGGCCGCTCCATGCGCCAGCGCCTGATGACCCGCATGGGGGCCGAAGGGATGGACGCCCTGGACGCCTTTTTGGCCCAGGCCCTGGCCGCCGAGGGGCGCGGCGTGCGCGACCTGGAGACCTTCATCGCGGCCATGTCGATGAGCGACATCGAGGTCAAGCGCGAACAGGAGGACGCGCGCGGGCGCCCCGGCGGCGAGACGCGGGTGATGACCGTGCACGGCGCCAAGGGCCTGGAAGCGCCCATCGTCATCCTGCCCGACACCACCACCCGGGCCACCGACCGCGGCGGCCCGTTGCTGGAGACCGAGGACGGCGCGTTCCTGTGGGCGCCGCGCAAGGCCGACGATTGTCCGGCTTCCGGCGAGGCGCGGGAGCGGCGGGCCAAGGCGGCCGAGGGGGAATCCTCGCGCCTGCTCTATGTGGCCCTGACCCGGGCGCGCGACCGGCTGATCGTGTGCGGGGTGGAGAGCAGGCTCTATGAGAAGAGCTGGTACGACTACGCCCGGCGGGCCTTCGACGACCTGCCCATCCGGGCGTTCGCCATAGAGGACGGCGCCGAAGGCTGGCGGTATGGTGGCGATCCCATGCCAGCGTCGGCGTCCCAGGATGCAGCGGCGCTGGCCGCCGACCCGCCGGCCTGGACGCGCGACCTCGCGCCGGCCGAACCGGCCCTGGCGCGCTACGCCTCGCCTTCGACCCTGAGCGAGGATGGCAAGAGCGCCGCGCCCTCGCCGCTGGCGGCGGTGGCCGGCCTGGGGCGGTATCGGCGCGGCGATCTCATCCACCGGCTGTTGCAGCTTCTGC
>JBDTIW010000075.1:0-6745 GCA_039936215.1 Caulobacteraceae bacterium
GCCGCGACCACGGCCTGGGTGGAAATGGTGGCCGGCGGTCATGCGCAGGCGCGGGCGGTTACCGACGCCGGCGTCTGTCCCCCCATCGTCATCGATGGCCGGACTCGCCATATGAGCGAGCGGGCGGCGCCGAGCGAGGTCTTCCCCAATCGCATCTGCGAGGCTTCCCTTCCGGCGGGGACGCGACGGGCGAAGATCGGCGGGATTGTGCTGCCGGTCCCTGTGGCGGCGCCCCGGCGGCTGGTGATCCTGGGCGATTCGGGGTGCCGGCTGAAGGGGCCGGTGGTCCAGCATTGCAACGATCCCAGCGGCTGGCCGTTCGCGCGGGTTGCGGCCCTGGCGGCGGCGCAAAAGCCCGACCTGGTGATCCATGTGGGCGACTACTACTATCGCGAGACGCCGTGCCCGGCCGGCCAAGCCGCCTGCGCCGGCAGCCCCTTTGGCGACCGCTGGGCGACCTGGAAGGCCGAGGTGTTCGATCCGGCCGCCCCCCTGCTGGCGGCCGCGCCCTGGGTGTTCACGCGCGGAAACCACGAGGATTGCCAGCGCGGCGGACCGGGCTGGTTTCGCTTGCTGGACGCCGCGCCAGTCCCCAAGGCCTGCCCTGCCCAGAGCGACACCTTCGCGGTCGCCGTCGCCGGCGCGCGCCTCTTCATCGTCGATAGCGCCGACACCAACGATGTCACCGCTCCGCCGGCCCTGACGGCCGCCTTCGCGGCGCGGCTGGCGCCGGTGAAGGCGGGTCCGGGCGGAGCGCCGGCGTGGATCGTCACCCATCGGCCGATCTGGAACGCCACCCGGGCCGGCGAGGCCCTGAGCGACGGGATCGTCAACGCCACCGAGCGCGCGGCGGTGAAGGGGCGCGATCTGGCCGGCGTGCAGCTGATCCTCTCCGGCCACGTCCACAATTTCACCAGCCTGGATTTCGCCGCCGTCCGGCCGCCGCAACTGGTGGTCGGCACGGGCGGCGATCTGATGGATGCCAACGACACCCCGCCGCCGGCCATTGGCCCCGTTCAGGTCGATGGCCTGGCCGCCCAGGCCTTCACCATGGGCCGGTTCGGCTATTTCCTGTTCGACCGCCAAGGCGCCGACTGGGTGGGCGCCTTCCACGACCTCACCGACAAGGTGGCGGCCCGGTGCCGTCTGCATGGGCGGGCGCTGACCTGCGTGGCGGGGGGTTGAAGGGCGACAGCCTCGACCCTCCCTCCCCATAAGGGGCTACCGCATGCACACATCTCAGTTGTGGCCGGACGCCCCCTCCGTCACGGCGCGAGAAAGAGCGCCGCGCCACCTCCCCCGCTTCGCGGTGGAGGATTGAAGGAAAGGCAGCCATTTGCAATCATTCAATCCTCTCCTGCGCCTCTTCGCGGGGGAGGTGGCGCGCGATGCCCTCTTGCATCGCGTGACGGAGGGGGCGTCCGGCCGCCACTCATCACTTGGACATATGTGCATCCGGGAGCCAGAAGGGGAAAGAGGTTACGGCAATTCCTCGCCCCCCGCGGGAGGCTTCACGACCAGCTTGTCTTCCGGCGGAATCACCACCGGCTTTTCCCCAGCGGCGGCCAGGGCCGTGCCTGTCGCGGCGAGGTCGCCATCTCGCAGGGAGATCCACGCGGCCCATAAGGCGTCGATCTCCGCCCGTTTCGCCTCCACGGTCTCGCGCTGCGGGGCGGTGGGGGGCGGGTCGGCGGATTCGAGGTCGGTCTCGATGGCGGCCAGGGTCCCGCTGGCGGATGCGAAACCAGGTCCCCTCCCAGGCGGGTCCGTCTTTTTGATGAGGTCCGTCACGCGCGCGATCAGGGCCGGGTCGGCTTTCTTGGCTTCGAGCGCCGCCGCCGCCGCGACGAGTTGGCCGTGGGCGGCGGTCATCTCGCCAAAGCCGCGCCGCGCCAAGCCCAGGCTGGCGTCGATGGTGCGCGAGAGGGCGAGCGAGGCCTGGAAGTCGGCGGCTGGAACCTGGGTGCGAGGGTCCTGCATCAGCGTCAAGGCCGTGCGCTGGGTCTTGCCATCGATGCTCAGAGTCACCTGATAGTCACCCGGCGGGGCATAGGGGCCGGCCGGAACGATGGGCGTATCGCGGCCGGGGATGGCGGCGATGGAATAGTCGTAGGCTATGGCGGCGGGACGCTGATAGCGCAGGTTCCAGATCGCCCGGTGCATCCCCGCGTCTCGCGATAGAGGCGGCGCGGGGTGAATCCAGGTCTTGGCGAAATAGGCCTCGGCGTCGGGCGGCGCCTGCGCCTCGCTGGTCAGGCGCTGGACCAGTCCGCCGGATGCATCGCGGATTTCCAGGGTGACCGGCCCCTTGGCCGAGGCGCCCAGCCAATAGTCGATGACCGCGCCGTCCGGCGGATTTTCTCCCACCGGCTCTTCGGCGGGCAGCGGCGTGTCGTGATTGTTGTCGGCGCGAACCCGCACGGCGGGGGCCGGCGAGAAAAGATGCGCCGCCTGGCGCGCGATGGCCGGGTCGACCTGGCGAAGAAGGCTCATGTCGTCCAGCACCCACAGGGCGCGGCCTTGGGTGGCGGCGACCAGATCGTCGCCATGGACAAGCAGATCGTTGACCTGGGCGGTGGGCAGGTCCCCTTGCAGGGGCGTCCAGTGGCCGCCGTCATCGAGGGAGACAAAGGCGCCCACCTCCGTCCCGGCATACAGCAGACCTTTCCTCACCGGATCGGCGCGCACCACCTCGACGAAATGATTGGCCGGCAGGTCGCCCGTGACGTTTCGCCAGGTCGCGCCGTAGTCGCGGGTGACAAGGACGCGCGGTGTAAGGTCGGCCTGCCGATGATTGTCCACCGCCGCATAGGCCACTCCGTCCTCGATGGGCGAGGGGTCGATGGCCGCCACCTTGGCCCACACGGGGATGCTGGGCGGAGTGACATTGCTCCAGTGGGCGCCGCCGTCGCGGGTGAGCTGGATCAGGCCGTCGTCGGTTCCCACCCAAAGCTCGCCCGCGTGGCGCGGTGAGGGAGCGAGACTCCAGATGCCGCCATAGCCGCAGGCCTTGGCGTCGGCCACCGCCACGGCGCCGTCGCACGCGCCCGCCGTCTTTGGCGCACCCGCCGTCTTGCCCGTCAGATCGGGACTGATGATCGACCAATGGTTCCCGCGATCGGTGGAGGCGAAGACCGACTCGGCGCCCAGATAGAGGGTGGTCGGCCCGGCGCGGGAAACCGCCATCGGCGTCACCCACACGAAGTGGTGGGCCGGTTGGGTCTGGCGCTGGCCGTAGTTGGGTTCGAGGAAGGGGGCGATGTTGGCCACCTGGCCAGTGCGGGCGTCCCACCGGCTGATCCGGCCGCCGAGGCCCGAGCCATAGACGATGTTCGGATCGTCCGGGTCCGGAATATCGTAGTCGCGCTCGTCGCCACCCGCCGGTCGCCAGTCGCGATAGCCGATCGCCCCATAGTCCGAACGGCTGGCGATCCCGACCGTGCCGGAATCCTGCTGGCCCGCATAGATGCGCCAGGGAAAGGCGTTGTCCGCGGCCAGATGATAGAACTGGCCGGTGGGCTGGTTGTACCAGCTCGACCAGGTCCTGCCGGCGTCCACCGAAACCACCACCCCCTGGTCGCTGGCGGTGGCCATGTGGTCGGGGTGGGCCGGATTGATCCACACTTGGTGATAGTCGTCGCCGCCCGGCGCGCCCTTGATGATCTCGCAGGTCTTGCCGCCGCCGGCGCAGCGGCGGATCGACTGGCCGACCAGATAGACCACGTCGGGATCGTTGGGGGCGACGGTGACCCGGCTGGCGTAGTAGCCGCTGAACGCGCCATCGCCGTTGGCCAGGGTCCAGGAGCCGCCGCCATCGTCGGAGCGGTAGAGGCCCGCCCGCTTGGGGGCATCGACCACCGCGTAGACCCGAAGCCCGCCCGCCGTGCGCGTGGCCGCCAGGCTGATGCGACCAAGGGGGCCGGCCGGCCACCCCGCGCCACCCAGCCGCGTCCAGGTCGCCCCGCCGTCGGCCGATTTGTAAATGCCGCTGCCGGGGCCGCCGATCGGGGTGAAATAACTCTGCCAGGGATATTGCCGCGCCTGCCAGGTCGAGGCGAAGAGGATGTCGGGGTTGGCGGGATCGGCGGCCAGGTCGACCGCGCCGGTGTCGGCGTCAATCTTGAGGGGTTGGGACCAGGTGGCGCCCCCATCGGTGGAGCGGAACACACCGCGCTCGGCGCTGGGTCCGAAGAAATCGCCCAACGCCGCCACCAGGACGTGGTTCGCGTCGCGCGGATCGATCCAGATACGGCCGATGTGGCGGGTCTTCTCCAGACCGAGCGCGCGCCAGGTCGCCCCGCCGTCGGTGGATTTGAACACCCCCGTTCCGCCGGCCACGTCATAGCGCGGCTCCGGCTGGCCGGCCCCGATATACAAGGTGTTCGGATCCGATGGAGAGACCGCGAGCGCCCCGATCGGCGCCGTCGGCCCCTTGTCGAACAGCGAGGTCCAAGTGCGACCGGCGTTTTCGCTTCGCCACACCCCGCCGCCAGCGGCGGCGAAATAGAAGGTGTCAAGGCGGCTCGCCACCCCCTCCACCGTCTCGCCCCACCCGCCCCTGAACGGCCCGATCAGGCGCCAGCCAAGATCGCCCTGCAGCGAGATCGGGGTGGTCGGCGGCTTGGCCGTCGCCGACGTGGCGGCGTACGTAACGCTTGGCAGGGCGAGCGCGAACAGGGCCGCGAAGATCGTGGCCGGGGAACGGCGAAAAGGCATGAAAACTCCCACAGGATCGGCGCGACCTTGCGGCGATCGGGCGGGATTGGCAAGCCGCCCTCGGCGCGGGAGGCGCCGCGCCGAGGGCGGCCGGCCTGGCTATTGCGGCGCTGGGGCGTTCGGGGCCGGTTGCTGAGTCGCCGCCGCCGCGGCGGCCGCCTTGCGTTGGGCGTGCATCGCCCGAGCCGTCTGCATGGCCGACTGACAGCCTGGCGAAGCGTCCGCCATATGACCGCGCATGCATTGCATGGTGGCCCTGCCGGGTCCGGCGGTGGCGCACATCTTCTGGATATCGGCCGCGCAGGCCTCTTTTACCTTGGGCGGCCCGGCCGGTTGCGCGGCTGCGAAGCCGACCGCCAGCAGGGACGCCGCCGTGGCGAGCGAGGCGAGGGTATGGAATTTCATGGTTTCAAGTCTCCGTGGATGGGCGTGTAACGGCCCCCGCCGCCGATGGTTCACGGTTCCACGTCGGGCGCGGTGATCTCCGTCGCGGGAAAGAACGCCAGCCGGATCAACCCCAGGCCCGCCACGGCGGCCCAGGCGGCCTCCATGAGGAAGGCGGCGAGATTGAAGGCATGGGCGAGGGAGAGCAGGATCAGGCACGCCCCGGCCAGATTCATGACCAGCGATGGCGCCTTGACCGGATCGAGGCGTCGTAGCTGGGCCCCGGCGTAGGCGGCCAGGATAACGGCGACGCCGACGAGGCCGGCAGCGTCGGCCAGGGATGGAAGAGCGAGGGCGGTCAGGACGCGGCGGGGGTCGGCGTGGCGCTGGAGGTCGGGGTGGCGCTGTAGATCATTTCGGAGGTGTCGGCGCTGCGCTGGGCGGGCGAGCCGTCGGCCTTGCGCTTGGTGGTGATGACCAGGGCGGTGTGCTTGCCGGCGTCGTCGTTTTCCCAAGACCTCGTGGTGAATTCCTGCGAGCCCAGAACGTTCTTGTCGTTGCGATAGAGGCTCCAGCCGCGGATGACCGCCGCCCAGTCGTGCAGGGCGATGACGATGGGCTTGGCCGGCGCCTCCGGATCGACCGGATGGACGATGTCCACATGGCACTGGCTGGGGTTGGAGCCCTGGGCCAGCACGGTGAGCTGATAGTCGTGCTGCTTCATCACATAGTTGTCGCCGGATTTGCGATAGCCGGCCGCCTTGGCGAGCTTGGCGAGATTGCCGCCATCCACCAGTGGGACGCAGATGGTGTCGAGCGCGGCGAGGACGCCGATGGCGGCCGGATCGGTGGGCGGCGCGGGCGGCGGTGGCGGGGGGACAGGCGGCAGGGGGACGGGCGGCGCGGGCGGAGGGGTCGCCCCGGGTGTTGGCGGAGCGGCCGTCGCCCCGGGCGTCGCCGGGGGAGAGGCCGGCGCGGTCGTGGGCGGCGGGGTTGCCGAGGCCGGCGGCGTTGGGACGGGCGGCGGCGATGGCGCCGCGGCGGGCGTGGCGGGGGCTGGCGGCGCGGCGGCCGGAGGCGCGGTTTGGGCGAACGCCGTCGGCGCGAGGCCGGCGATGGCGATCAGGCTGGCGAGCGCGATGCGCATGGCGTTTCCCTTCCTCCTGGAGCGGCGCCTCTTGAAAGAGGCGGCGCGGGTGGTTTCGTCAACTTTTCTTCTAGCCAATCTTTTTAGCCGACGCGAGACCAGGGCCTCAGACAACTTCCTCGGCGTGTTCGGCCAGTATGGTCAGGCCCTCCGGCGTCACGTCGGCGAAGCCGCCTTGCACGTCGTAGGCGCGGGTGTCGCCGTTGTTGTAGAGCTTGACCCGGCCGGCCTTGAGGGCGGTCATGAACGGCGCGTGGCCGACCAGCACCCCGAAGTCGCCCTCCGAGCCCGGCGCATCGACCTGATCGACCTCGCCGTTGAAAAGCTCCCGCTCCGGCGAGACCAGGGAGAAATGGAGCTTTCCGGTCATCAGGCTTCCGCCGCCATCTTCTCGGCCTTGGCCACCGCCTCCTTGATGCCGCCGACCATGTAGAAGGCGCTCTCGGGCAGGTGGTCATATTCGCCTTCGCACACCGCCTTGAACGAGGCGATGGTGTC
>JBDTIW010000076.1:0-10194 GCA_039936215.1 Caulobacteraceae bacterium
GCGGCGTTGGGTCACGCCGCGCGGCTGCTCGGCGCCAATCCCGCCATGGCCGAGGCGCAGTGCCGGGAGATTCTGAAGGTTCTTCCTGGCCAGCGCGACGCCAGTCGGCTGCTTTCGGCGGCGCTGCGCGGACAAGGCAGGGCCGCGGAGGCTCTGGCCATCTTCGAGCCGGTCGCCAAGACGACCTTGGGCTGGGCGGCCGGCCAGTTCGAGTGGGGCATGGCGCTGGGAACGCTCGGCCGGGGGCGGGCAGCCGTGGAGGCCCTGTCGCGGGCGGCGGCGCTTGATCCGAAGCTCGCTGTCGATTGGCGGGCGCTGGGCGATCATCTGCATCTGATGGGCGACACGCCCGGCGCCGACCAGGCCTATGCCCGCCACATCGCCGCCGCGGTCAGCGATCCGGCCTTGATGGAGGCGGCGAGCGCCCTGTGCGAGGGGCGCCTGGCGGTGGCCGAGCGGCTGCTGAGGGGTTTCCTGAAGGACCACCCCACGGACGTGACGGCCCTGCGCATGCTGGCCGAGGTGGGCGGGCGGCTGGGGCGTTACGGGGACGCCGAAGACCTGCTGGCCGATTGCCTGGCGCTGGCGCCCGGCTTCGAGGCGGCGCGCCACAACTACGCCACCGTGCTGCATCGCCAGAACAAGCCGGCGGAGGCCCTGGCGCAGGTCGAAATGTTGCTGGCGCGCGATCCGAACAATCCCAACTACCGCACCTTGCGCGCCGCGGCGCTGGCCCAGCTGGGCGAATACGCCGAGGCGATCGACGCCTACGAAGGACTGCTTAAAACCCATCCCGAACATCCCAAGACCTGGATGAGCCTGGGCCACGCCCTCAAGACGGTGGGGCGGCTGGACGAGGGCGTCGCGGCATATCGCAAGAGCCTCGATCTTCTACCGACCCTTGGCGAGGCCTATTGGAGCCTGGCTAATTTGAAGACCTTCCGCTTCGCCGCCGCCGAGCTGGCGGCCATGCGCGAGGCCTTGGCGCATGACGATCTGGCCGACGAGGACCGCTTCCACCTCGATTTCGCCCTCGGCAAGGCCCTGGAGGACGCGGGCGACTACGCGGCGTCGTTCGAGCACTACGGCGCCGCCAACGCCCGGCGCGGCAAGACCCTGCGCTATGAGGCCGACAGGGTCCGCGACCACGCGGCGCGGTCCATCGCCCTCTTCACCCCGGCCTTCTTCGCCGAGCGGGCCGGCTGGGGCGCGGCGGGCGCCGATCCGATCTTCATCGTCGGCCTGCCGCGGGCCGGATCGACCCTGATCGAACAGATCCTGGCCAGCCACTCCCAGGTCGAGGGGACCACCGAACTCCCCGACATCATCGCCATGGCCAAGCGCCTGGGCGGACGCAAGCGCAAGAGCGACGAGACGGCCTATCCAGAAATCCTGGACGGCCTGGAAGCGGCGGACATCGCGGCGCTGGGCGAAGAGTATCTGCAAAGGACGCGGGTTCACCGCAAGCATGGCCGACCTTTCTTCATCGACAAGATGCCCAACAATTTCGCCCACGTGGGCCTGATCCACCTGATCCTGCCCCATGCCAGGATCGTCGATGCCCGGCGCGGCCCCATGGCCGGCTGTTTCGCCTGCTTCAAACAGCACTTCGCCCGTGGCCAAGCCTTCACCTACGATCTGGCCGACCTGGGCCGCTACTACACCGACTACGTGGCGCTGATGGACCATTTCGACGCGGCGGCGCCGGGGCGGGTCCACCGCGTGGTCTACGAGGAGATGGTGGCCGATCCGGAGCGGGAGATCCGCCGCTTGCTCGGCTATTGTGGCCTCCCCTTCGAGGCGGCCTGCCTGAACTTCCACGCCAACGACCGGGCGGTGCGCACCCCCAGTTCCGAGCAGGTTCGCCGGCCGATCTTCAGCGAAGGCGTGGATCAGTGGCGAAACTACGAACCGTGGCTCGGAGCGCTCAAGGCGTCGCTGAGGACGCCGGCGACCGCGAGCCAGGGCGGGGCGCTCCGCGGCCAAAATGTGTCAATCGGGTAACGACCTTTCCGATAGTGCCTCCCGCCCCGCCGCTTATGGCCCGGCGAGCTTGACTAGGGCGATCCCCCGCGCCGATACCTTGCGGTACGGTCGATGGAAACCAAGGGGGCTATCATGAGCAGGGTCTGGATCGCGGGGCGCGCGCCGAGGCGGACATGGCCGGCCATGCTGCTGGCCTCGACGGTTCTCGGCGGGGCCACCCCGAGCCTGGCGGCCGCCGCCGCGGCGGCGGACACCCCATCGGCGACGTCGCTATCGGAAGTCATCGTCACGGCCCAGAAGCGCGAAGAGAATCTTCAGAACGTGCCGATCAGCGTCCAGGCCCTGGGCGCCCAGAAATTGGAACAACTGCACGTCACCAATTTCAACGACTATATCAAATTCCTGCCGAGCGTGACCTACCAGTCCACCGGACCGGGCATGTCCAACGTCTATATGCGCGGCGTGGCGGCGGACAACCAGAGCAACCACTCCGGCTCCCTGCCCACCGTGGGCACCTATCTGGACGAGCAGCCGATCACCACCATCGGCGGGGCGCTCGACGTCCATGTCTACGACATCGCCCGGGTGGAGTCGCTGTCGGGGCCGCAGGGCACGCTCTACGGGGCCAGTTCCGAAGCCGGCACGATTCGGATCATCACCAACCCACCGAGCACCGCCGGATTCAGCGCCGGCTACGACGCCACGGTCAACCAGGTCAGCCACGGCGGGACCGGCTATGAGTTCGAGGGGTTCGCCAACCTGCCCCTTTCCGACAAGGTCGCCCTCCGCCTTGTGGGGTTTGGCGAGCATGACGCCGGCTATATCGACAATGTGCTGGGCACACGCCAGTTCAGCACCGTTTTCGGCACCACGATTTTCGCGCCGGGCAACCCGCACAACATGGGTTCGATCGTCAACAACGCCGGCTTCGTCAAGAACGACTACAATCCCAATGACGTCTATGGCGGGCGGGTGGCGCTGAAGGCCGACCTTTCCACCAACTGGACGGCCACGGCCAGCGTCATCGCCCAGGACCAGCGCAACACCGGCATCTTCGGCTTCGACCCCAGCGTCGGCGATCTGGAGGTCACCCACTTCCGCCCCGAGACCCAGCATGACCGCTGGTATCAGGCGGCCCTGACCGTCCACGGCAAGATCGCCAATTTCGACGTCGTCTATTCCGGCGGCCACATGGATCGGCGGATCGACACGATTTCGGACTATACGGACTATTCGTATTTCTACGATCAGGCGCCAAGGTATTATGCGAAATACTTTACCGACGACGCGGGTAATTTCATCGATCCGACGCAGGTCATCATCGGCCACGACCGCTTCCTGAAGGACAGTCACGAACTGCGCGTTTCATCGCCGCAGGACGAGCGGTTCAGGATCGTCGGCGGCCTGTTCTATCAAAAACAACAGCACCATATCATTCAAGATTACTTCGTCCAGAACCTGGCCACGGTCGGATCGGTCACCGGCTATCCAGGAACCCTCTGGCTGACCGACCAGGAGCGCGTCGATCGCGACTACGCGGCGTTCACCGAGGCGTCGTTCGACATCACGCCGAAACTGACGGCGACCGGCGGCATCCGCTTCTACCGCTTCGACAATTCATTGATCGGCTTCTACGGTTTTGGGCTCAACAACTTCTACGGATCGCACACCGGCGAAAAGAGTTGCTTCGCCCCGGCCGTCGGCAACCTCGGTCCCTGCACCGATCTCGACAAGGAGGTCATCGGAACCGGCGAGACCCACAAGCTCAACCTGACCTACCACATCGACTCCGACAAGCTGATCTATATCACCTATTCGACCGGTTTTCGGCCCGGCGGGGTGAACCGCAATGGCGGTCCCGGCGTCGCGCCCTACCAGCCGGACTATCTGTCGAACTACGAGTTCGGCTGGAAGACGAGCTTCCTCGACAATTCCTTGCGCTTCAACGGCGCGGTCTACCTTGAGGACTGGCAGAACTTCCAGTTCGCCTTCCTGGGTCTGAACTCCCTGACGGTGGTCGAAAACGCCGGCAACGCCCGCATCTATGGCGTAGAATCCGACGTGACCTGGCGCCCCGTCAAAGGGCTCACCTTCTCGGGCTCGGCGGCCTACGACCATGCCAAGCTGCAACAGGATTTCTGCGGCCTTCCTCCCGGCCAATCCTGCGCCGGCATGTTGATCCAGGCCCCCGCCGGCTCCGATCTGCCGGTGACGCCGAGGTTCAAGGCCAATCTGACCGCCCGCTATGAATTCGAGATGGGCAGCATGAACGCCCATCTTCAGGGCTCGGTGGTCGGCCAGACCGGGAGTTGGTCCGACCTGCTCACCCAGGCCTGTATCCCAGGCACCAATCCCTGCGTCGTATCGCCGGTTCGCGGCCTGCTGGGCCGGCAGGCCGGCTACACTACCGCCGACTTCAGCGCCGGGGTCGGCAGGGACAACTGGTCGCTGGAGCTTTCGCTGATCAACGCCTTCGACACCCGCGCCCAACTCTACCGCTACGCCGAATGCACCATCCAACTGTGCGGCCACGAGCCCTACATCGTCCCCAGCCGTCCGCGCACCATCGCGCTCAGGTTCGGGCAGAAGTTCTAGAGCCGGAAAAGATACGGCTTCCATCTCCGCGCGCGCCCCTGGCGCACCGCCCGTGAGGCGATGGCGCAAGGGTTGAAGCCATGACCCCGCGCCCCCTGCGCTTCACCGACTTGGCGCTCTACGCCGTCGCCACGTCGTTCTCGATCCGCTGGATCGCCACGGCGGCGGCGGCGGGGCCGGCGTCGCTGCCGTTGTGGCTGCTGGCGGTGGCCGGCTTCATGGCCCCCCTGGTCATCGCCACCGCTGAACTGACCTGCCGGTTTCCCGGCGAGGGCGGCATCTATGACTGGACACGCGAGACCCTGGGACCGTTCGCCGGTTTCCTGTGCGGCTGGCTCTATTGGACATGCAATCTGCCATTCTTTTCGGGCCTGCTCTATTTCATCGTGGGGGTGCTGGCTCAGGCCGCCGGACCGGCCGCGCAGGGGTGGGTCAAGGACCCGGTGGTGTTCTGCGCCCTGGCGGTGGGCCTGGCGGCGACCATCGGCGGCCTGCAACTGCTGGGGCTGGGGACGGGCAAGTGGCTGGTGAACTTCGGGGCCATGGCGGCCGCGGTGCTGCTGGCCGTCCTCATCGCCGCGGCCGGCGCCCTGGCGCTCGGTCAGGGGCCGGCCACCCACTTCGCCAAGGCTTCCTACGCCCCGCTGCTCGACGCCAACGGCGCGGCCCTGTGGGCGACCATGGTGTTCGCTTTCGGCGGACCGGAAGCGCTGGCCTTTCTGCGCGGCGACGTGAAGGGCGGCACGCGGCAGATCCTGCGCATCCTGGCCGTGGTGGGGGTGGTGCAGACGGCGGCCTATCTGGCTGGAACGGTAGCCATGCTGACCATCCTTCGGCCCGACGAAGCCTCGCGCCTGGCCGGGGTGCCGGACGCCCTGCAAGCGAGCCTGGGGCGCCTGGGCCTGGGCGGCTTGGCGCCCCTCGCCCTCATCCTCCTGGCCTTGAGTTTTCTGGGCAGCTACAGCGCCTGGTTCGGGGTGGCGGCCCGCCTGCCGTTCGCCATCGGCGTAGACCGATACCTGCCGGCCGCCTTCGCGCGGCGCGATCCCAAGTCTGGGGCGCCGACCACGGCCATTCTCGTCCAGACCGCCGCGGTGATCGCCCTCGTGGTTCTGGGCCAGGCCGGGGCCAGCATCAAGGCGGCCTATGACTTCCTGGTCTCCATGGGCGTGCTTTCCTACACCCTGCCTTTTGTCTTCCTGTTCGTGGTCTATCTGAAACTCCAGGGGCGCGCCGCGCCGGCCGACGCCTGGACGGCGCCTGGAGGGCCGTCGGCTGGGCTGGCGATCGGGGCGGTCGGCCTGGCCGTCACCCTCAGCGCCATCGCCTGCACCCTGGTTCCCAGCCCCGACGCGACGGATAAAATCGGCGCGGTGGTCAAGCTGGTGGTGGCCTCGGCGGTGTTGATCGCCATGGGCGTCGCGATCTACGGTTTGGCCCGGCGCGACAACCGTCCGGACGGCGCTTTTCCGTAACAAGCTCCCGAAGGCGGAACCTTCACTTCGGCCGCTGGTTGCGGCGAGGGAAGCAGAAGGGTTCAAGGAGGACGGCATGGGCGGCCCGATCTTAAGCGGCGCCACGCCCTTCGACGCGGTGATCGTCGGCGGGGGACCGGCGGGGCTGACGACGGCGATCTATCTTGGCCGGTTCCGGCGCCGCTGCCTGATCGTCGACAGCGGCGAGAGCCGGCTCGGCTGGATCCCGATCACCCACAACCACCCGGGATTTCCCGGCGGGGTCGCCGGCGCGGATCTGCTGGCGCGGATGAAAACCCAGGCCGAGCACTACGGCGCCTCGATCCTGGCCGGATCGGTGGCGGCCATTCGCCGCGAGGGTGGCGGCTTCGCGCTTGAGGTCGGCGAGGCCCGGATTGTCGCGCCTTACGTCATCCTCGCCACCGGCGCGAAGGATACGCCACCGCCGCTGCCCGATCTCTTCGACGCGGTGCAAAAGGGCCTGATCCGCGTCTGTCCGATCTGCGACGCCTATGAGGTGATTGGCCAGACGGTGGGGGTGATCGGCGATGGCCCGCACGGGGCGCGCGAGGCCCTGTTCCTGCGCGACTACACGGGCCGCGTCAGCCTGGTGCATCTGGGCGAGGCGGCGCACCTGGATGGACCCACGCGGGAGAGGCTGGCCGGCGCCGGCGTCACGGTGATCGAGGCGGGCATAAAAAGAGTGGCGCCGCAAGGCGAGCGCATTGTCGCACTGGAGTTGGCGGATGGCGAGCGGCGGGTGTTCGACACCCTCTACTCAGCCCTCGGCATGACGGCGCGGACGGAGCTGGCCACCGCGCTGGGGGCCGAGGTCAACGACGCGGGCTGCCTGATCGTGGGCCAGCATCAGACGACCTCGGTCAAGGGCCTCTACGCCGCCGGCGACGTGGTGCGCGGCCTCAACCAGATCAGCATCGCCCAGGCCGAAGGCGCCATCGCCGCCACCGACATCCACAACCGACTGCGCGCGGATCAGATGCCCCCGTACCACTCGTAGCCGCGGTCTTCCCAGTAGCCGCCTTTGCCGCCTTTTATGGTATCGACGCGGTCGACCAGTTGGATGCGCATGACGTATTTGGCGTGCTTGTAGCCCAGTTGCCGCTCGACCCGCAGGCGCAGGGGCGCGCCGTG
Organism: Caulobacteraceae bacterium; assembly: GCA_039936215.1. GTDB lineage: Bacteria > Pseudomonadota > Alphaproteobacteria > Caulobacterales > Caulobacteraceae > Acaudatibacter. Next base: position 7,209 of record JBDTIW010000076.1, read on the forward strand.
CGGGGGGGCCAGCGGCTGACCGTTCATGGCATAGGCCATGATGGTCTGGGGGTGGAAGGCGTCGAAGAGGTCGATGCTCTCGTAGTATTGCCCCGAGCCGTCCAGGGAGTTGTCCAGATCGTCGGCGCACTGGAAGACCACGTATCGGGCCCTGGGCGATACCCCGACCGTGCGCAGCAGATGGCCGAGCGGCACGCCGGTCCACCCGCCGATGGCGCTCCAGCCCTCCACGCAATCGTGGCGGGTGATCTGGGTGCGCGAGGGCATGCGTTTCAGATCGGCCAGCGAGAATCGCGTTGGCCGGTTCACCAGACCCTCGACGACAAGCCGCCAGTCGGCGAATCCACCGTCCAGCAGGGCCTTGTAGGCATCGCCTCCCGGCATGCTGGTGCCGTTGGACTTGAAGATCGGCGAGATCTGGGAGGCCTTGTACTCCCGCGCCAGGGGCTGGCCGGCCAGCAGCAAGCGCTGGCTTGAGAAGGTCAGGTCCTCGGCCCCGCCGATAAAGCTCTGGAACGAGGGGGAGGCCGAGAGCCTGTCGCATCCGGCCAGCATGAGGCCGCCCACCCCCGCCACGCCGGCCCCGATCAGGCCGCGGCGGGAAACGCGGGAGCGGTTCATGCGTGGGGCTCCGTCCTGATCGTGTAGCGGCCGGTGATCATCGAGCGCACCTCGTTGAACACCCCGGCGATAAACACCTCCACCACATGGACGATGACGAAGAGGACGATGAGGTTGGCGGTGATGAAGTGGATGGACCTCGCCGACGGCCGGCCGCCGAACAGACTTAGCAGCCAGGGCGCCGCTGCGTCGATGCCCGGCGACATGGTGAGCCCGGTCGCCACCATGAGCGGCAGGATGACGAAGATCACCGCCAGATAGGTCAGCTTCTGGAGCACATTATAGCGCTTGGCATCCTCGCCGACCGGGTGCTTGAGGCGAATGTGATCGACGATGTCGCGCAGGATGCTGCGCGGTTTGAGCTGCTCGCCGGTGGGAGCCAGGTCGCGGCGGAAGTGCCGGTTGAAAAGACCGAACGCCAGATAGATCAGGCCGTTGATCACGAACACCCAGGCCAGGAAGAAGTGCCAGCGCCGCCCGGTGGCCAGATCCTGGTCGCTAGGCAAGGTCGCCCACTTGGGAAATCCGCGCCGGGTGGGCGAGCCGTCGGCGCCGCGGGAGACACCCAGCAGGCCGGTGGTGACGAGCCGGTGGCCGCCGAGCCTGAGGACGCCGGTGGGATGTTTGGAATCCGGATTGAGGGCGGTCATCTCCAGCCAGGCGTGGTCGGCGTCGGCGCCGTAGCTGCCCCAATGCAGGCGGGGATAGGCGTTGAATATCTGCAGCCCGCTCATCAGCAGCAGGGAGATGACCACCACATTGACCCAGTGGGTAATCCGCACAACCGCCGTGTGGCGATAGATGACTTCGTGGCCGGGACGCCCGTGCGGCCTCGAAACGGGAAGGGGCGCCCCAAGGGCGCTATCGGTGGGCATCGGCGCGATTCTTCCTGGTCTGGATCATGGCGCGGTCCCCGAAGCCCTATTCAACGCCGTCCCGATCGCCCGTCAACCCTTGGCGGCGGCCAGGATCGGCCCGCCGCCGGGATTCTGGACCAGGATGGCGGTGCGCAGAACCGGATCGGCGGCGCGGGGAATGGCGAGGGTCTCGGCCGAACCGCTCCAGCGGCCGAGCCGGGTCAGTTCGCGCACGATGTTCTTGTGCGGCAATGTGCGTCCGCCGTTTTCGCCGCGCTTGATGGGCACCTGGACGATGCGAGGATCGTAGCGGACCAGCCACACGTCCGCCGCTTTGCGCGCCGGGCCGGCGGCAATGGTCACCTGACCGGCGCGGATGGAAACCGCCGGCCCGCTGTCGCCGCGGTCGCCGGCAACCAGCAGCGAGCGCAATTCCGAGCGGTCCACGCCCACTCCGTCGCGGCGTCCGTTGATCACCACCTGGGGGGTGAAGACATTGTCGTGGCCAAAGCCGTGGGCGTAGTCCCATTGGCGGGCGGTGTATTGGGGCGTGGCGAAGGTGTCCTTCCAGCCGAGATTGTCCCAATAGGTGACGCCGAAACTCAGGGCCAGCACATCGGGCCGGTCGGCGATCGCCGAGACATTGGCGTTGGCGGGCGGGCAGGACGAACAGCCCTGGCTCTGAAATAACTCCACGACCACCGGATGGGCGGCGTCGGCGGCCAGGGCGGGCGAGACGGCGGCGCCGACCGCGGCAAGGAAGGAGGCGGTGGCAAAGGAAGCGAGGTGGCGTGTCATGGGCCTTAGTTCGAACCCGGCGTGGCCCCGGTTACAAGCCGATCACGCGAATGTTTACCAAACAAGGCCCGTTCGTGTCCGGTCCGGCCTCACGACTGTCACGAAGACCCCCCAGATGAAAGCCGTCCGCGCAAGGCCTTCAACTCATGTCGCGGCGGGAGGAAGACACCCATGGTCCAGGTCATTTGCGTCGAACCTCTCGCCCAGGGATGGGCGCTTCGCCAGGCGGCGGTGGACAATCCCCAGGTGTTCGCCAGTGGCGCCAAGGCCGAGGACGCGGCGCTTCGGTTGGGCGCGCGGCTGGCGGCGGCCGGCGATCCCACCGAAATTCGCATCTACCTGCGCGACGGCGCCCTCGGCGGTCGCTTCCTCTGCCCCGCGCGCCCGGAGATGGCGGCGTAAGGGGATATCGCCGGCTCCCCCGTCGCCTAAATTTATCGTTTCACGACCGCCCCGGAGTCAAGGCGGCGCCCCACGCAGCACCTTCAGCAGCGGCTTCTCCACCCAGGCCCAGGCCATGAGGCCGGCGGCGATCGAGGCGGCCAGGGCGGCGGGGATGAAGAGCCAGGGGCGGTCGTAGCCAAGCGTGTGGGCGATCAGGGCGGTGGCCGGCAGGTGGACCAGGTAGATGGCGTAGGAGGCGTCGCCCAGGGTCTTGAGGGCGCCCGAGCGGACCACGGCGCCGCGCGTCTCCAGGCCAAGCGCCCCGG
>JBDTIW010000077.1:0-2549 GCA_039936215.1 Caulobacteraceae bacterium
TGGGCGAATCCACCGAATAGCCGCCCCACAGAAGGGTGGTGATGGTCTTGCCGACCAGCGGGAAGGCGCCCAGCAGGTTGGTGATCACCTTGGCCCCCCAGAAGCTCATCTGACCCCAGGGCAGGACATAGCCCATGAAGGCGGTGGCCATCATCAGCACATAGATGATGCAGCCCAAGAGCCACAGCACCTCCCGCGGTGGCTTGAACGAGCCGTAATAGATGCCGCGCAGGATGTGGATATAGACCGCCATGAAGAACATCGAGGCGCCGGTGGCGTGCAGGCCGCGGATCAGCCAGCCGTAGTTCACGTCGCGCATGATGTGCTGCTCGACGCTGATGAAGGCGCCCGCGCCGCTGGGATCGTAATGCATGGCCAGAACGACGCCGGTGACGATCTGCACCCCCAGGCAGAAGGCCAGGATGCCGCCGAACGTCCACCAGTAGTTGAGGTTGCGCGGGGTGGGAAAACTCATCAGGTCGGCGCTGAACCGGACGATGGGCAGGCGGGTGTCGAGCCAGCGCTCGATGGCCGATTTCGGCTCGTAGGTGGAAGGTCCGCTCATGTAACGCCCCCTTATCCCAGCTTGACTTTGGTGGGGCTCAGAAAACTGTAGTCGAAGAGATACAGGTTCTTCGGGGCCGGGCCTTTGCGGATGCGCGCGGCGGTGTCGTAGACCGAGCCGTGACACGGGCAGAGCCAGCCCCCATACTGGCCCTGGGCGAAGGTCGGCACGCAGCCCAGATGGGTGCAACTGGCCAGGACGATCAGCCATTCGGCGTGGCCGGGCTTGACTCGCGAAGCATCGGTGGCCGGATCCTTCATCGGCGCGTGATCGTCGGCCTTGGCCGCCGCGACCTCCTTGGGGGTGCGGTGGCGCACGAACACCGGCTGCTTGCGCCAGGCGATGGTCACCTCCTGGCCGAGCGCCACCTTGGTCAGGTCGAACTCCAGCGACGCCAGGGCCAGGGTGTCGGCGGCCGGGTTCATCTGGTCGATCAGCGGCCAGGCCGCCGCCGCCGCGCCGCCCACCGCCGCGGCGACCGCGACGATATTGATGAAATCGCGCCGGTTTGGCTCCGGCGCCCCCGCGCCCAAATTCACGCCCGGATCGGAAGCGGCTTGCGCCAGGCTGTCGGCCACCTTCAGCTTACCCCTTGAATTGTCTTGCCGCCGCCCAGGCGGCCTTTGTCACCCGCGTTCGCTTAGAATGCGTCTCACCCTTTTTCAACCGGCCATTGCGCGAAAGAGGGCTTGCGGCGATGACCAAGGTCGCCCGATCGAGCGTTTTCGCCCTGGACGAACCCTTCGCGCCCGGTCATGCGTTCCCTAGAAGCCCATGCCCCACACCGAAACACAGATCGAGCGCCTGGTGATCTTCGGCGCGACCGGCGATCTCGCCGCGCGCATGTTACTTCCGGCGCTATATTTCCTCGACGCCGACGGGCTGCTGCCGGCCGCCGTGAAGGTGATCGGATCGGCCCGCGCGCCGATGGACCGGCAAGCCTATGTCGAAAAGGTGCGCGCCACCCTTGAGGATCGGCCGGAGGGGCTGGACGAGGCGGTGTGGTCGCGCTTCGCCGCCCGGCTCGACTATTGCGCCGCCGATGTCACCAAGCCCGAGGGGCTGAAGGAACTGGCGGCGCGGCTCGGCGGGGCGTCCACGGTCTATTACCTCGCCCTATCGCCCAACCTCTATGGCGCGGCCTGCGCGTCTCTGGACGCCAGCGGCCTGGCCTGCGGCGATTGCCGTATCGTATTGGAAAAACCCATCGGCCATGATCTGGCCAGCGCCCGGGCGATCAACGTCGAGGTGGCCAAGGCCTTCGACGAACGCCGGGTGTTCCGCGCCGACCATTATCTGGGCAAGGAGACGGTCCAGAACCTCCTGGCCCTGCGCTTCGCCAACACCCTGTTCGAGCCGCTGTGGAACAACCTCGCCATCGACCACGTCCAGATCACCATCGCCGAGACCGACGGGGTGGGCGAGCGCTGGGGCTACTACGACGAATACGGCGCGCTTCGGGACATGGTGCAGAATCACATGCTTCAGCTTCTGTGCCTGGTGGCCATGGAGCCGCCGGCCGATTCCGAGGCCGATTCGGTACGCGACGAAAAGGTCAAGGTGCTCAAGTCCCTGCGTCCGTTCACGCCCGCCAGCGCCCATGACGCCAGCGTGCGCGGCCAATACCGCGGCGGCGTGGTCGGCGGAAAATCCGCGCCGCCCTACACCAAGGAAAAAGGCGGCCACAGCGACACCGAGACCTTCGTCGCCCTGCGCGCCGACATCGACAACTGGCGGTGGGCGGGCGTGCCCTTCTATCTGCGCACCGGCAAGCGCCTGCCCAGGCGGGTGACCCAGATCGTCATCCAGTTCAAATGTCTGCCGCACCTGATCTTCGGCCCCCGCGCCCGCCAGGACCTGACCGCCAACCGCCTGGTCATTGATCTTCAGCCAGAGGAGGATATTTCGCTGTTGCTGATGAACCGCCGGCCCGGCCTGGCCGAAACGCGCCTTCAGGCGCTGCCGCTCAGCCTGAACCTTGACG
>JBDTIW010000078.1:0-9298 GCA_039936215.1 Caulobacteraceae bacterium
GGACAGCGATCGAACTTACCGGCGCCGGCTATCTCTTCACCCGGTCCGGCCTCATCCAGGGCGGAAGGGGCGGCCTTGGCAACCCCGGCGACGTCTCCGGGGCCGGCGGGGCGGGCGGGATCGGGGCCGACGTGACGGCGCGCGGTACGGTCAACAATGACGGCGCGATCGTCGGCGGATCGGGCTATCTCGGCGAGGCCGGCCAGGGCCAGGGCTTTGGCGGCGCGGGCGGCTCCGGGGGCGCCGGGGTCGAACTGCGGGCCGGCGGATCGCTGATCAACAACAGCGGAATTTTCGGCGGCGCGGGCGGCGCGGGAGGGTATGGATACTATAGTGGCGGAAACGGCGGAAGCGGCGGCGACGGGGTCACGATCGGCGTCGGCGGGAAAGTCCTCAACGTCGGCACGATCGAGGGGGGCGCCAGCGCCGGCCCCGGGGGCTACAACCCGCGTTATGGCCTTGGCGGCCGAGGGGGATTCGGGGGCAATGGGGTCTCGATCCTCCACGATGGCAGCGTCACCAATGGCGAGGCCAGTATCCGCTCGGACTTGATCGAGGGAGGCGGAGGCTATGGTTACGGCGCCGGAGTCTACGCCGGGCCGGGCAGCCGCGCCACGGTGACCAACTTCGGAACCATAGAAGCGAACGTCAACGCGGGCGCGGCCGGCTACGCGGTGTATTTCGCCTCGGCGAGGGACAAGCTGGTGGTCGAATCCGCCTCGACCTTTATCGGCGAGGTCCATGGCGGCGGTGGCACGCTGGACCTGGCCTCGGGAAAGGGTTCGTTCTTCACCGGGCTGGCGGCGTTCAGCTACGTCACGGTGAGCGGCAGCATGCCGACCACAAGGTTCGACGACTTCGACACGGTGGAGATCGGCAATGGCGCGAACTTCACCCAGACCGGCGCGGGAGACGTGGCGGCGGGCCAGAGCCTGGTCGTCAACGGGACTTTGAGCATAAACAACCTCAACGTCGCCGGGTCCCTGACCGTCAACCACACCCTGCGCGGGGCCAAGTTCAACGTCGGCACGCTCGCCGTCGCCGGCGGGACGGCGACATTCGACGTCGGCGCCCAGCTCACCGCGCCGATCGTCAACCAGTCCGGCGCCTCGGCGGTAAACGTGAACACCATCCTGTCCTTCGCCGGCCAGTGGAATCAGAGCGCCGGAACCCTGAACGTGGGCGGCGGCGACACCCTGACCTTCACCGCCCAGGGTATCGAGAGCACCTTCGCCGGGACCCTGAACGGCCCCGGGCAGGTGAGCTTCATGCAAGACACCGCGATCATGAACGGCGCGACCGTGAACCTTGGAGTTCAGCTCAGCACCGCGACCCTGTTCGTCGGCACGCCTGGATTGACCCTTGGCGGCGGCGGGACGCTGACCCTCGACGCGGCGGGGACCAGCAAGATCGCCGACGTCACGACCGCCTCCACCCTGACCAACGGGGGGTACATCTACGGCGCCGGCTCAATCGGCGGCGGCCAGATGAGCCTGGTCAACCAGGCCGGAGGCACGATCGACGCCAACGCCGCCATGGCGCTCATGATCGATACGGGAGGCAGCACCATAGCCAACGCCGGCCTGATCGAGGCGACCGGCGCCGGCGGCCTGGCCATCCAGAGCGCCCTCGCCAACACCGGCACGATCGGCGCCGACGGCGGGACCGTGACGGTGAACGGGGCGGTGACCGGCTCGGGGATGGCGCTGATCGACGGCGGAACCCTTGATTTCACCGGCGCCTTCAACGAGGCCGTGAGCTTCGAGGGAACTTCCGGCGTCCTCGAACTGGCGCGGTCACGGTCCTACAAGGGAAACATCACCGGCTTTTCCAAGACTGGCGGCACGTCCCTCGATCTGGCCGACATCGGCTTCAAGAGCGCCGGCCAAGCGACTTACAGCGGCACCGCCAGCGGCGGAACGCTCACCGTCACCGACGGAACCCACACCGCACACATCGCCCTGAACGGCGACTACACCACCTCCACCTTCGCCGCCTCCAGCGACGGCCACGGCGGGACCACGGTGGTCGATAACACCGCGGCCGCCGCGATGGTCTCGCCGCACCAGTTCATCGCGGCCATGGCGGGGATGCCGTCGGGCGGCGCGGGCGCGCTCCAACCTCACGCGGACTCGTGGCGCCTGGATGTCCACGCCCTAGCCGCTCCCGGCCGGTCCGGTTCGATATGCCGTCAATGACTCGCGGCGCGCCAAACGCGGCGCCTCACATCCTGGAGATCCCCCAATGACGACCAAGACCCTCTCCACCTACGCCGCCGTCGGATACCAATTGGCGTCGAAGTACAGCGAACTGGTCATCACCTATTCCGGCGGCGTCGGCGGCTTTGGGGTCGCTGCGACGACCGCTGGCGCGACGATCGTCAACGACGGCTTCGTTCGCGCGGCCAACGGCGCCACGGGCGTCCAGCTTACCGCCGGCGGGACCGTCATCAACGGCTATCTGGGCGGCGACGGCCCCCTGATCCAAGGCGGCGCCGGCATCTACATCAAGAATGGCGCGGGCAATGTCACCAATTACGGCACGATCAGGAGCACGCACGCCCAAGGGTTCGCCGTGCTTTGCGCAAACAGCGGAACCATCGTCAACGGCGCCAACACCGACCCGGCGGCGATCATCGAGGGCTACGCCGCGGTCCGCGTCCTGGCGGGGAGTGGGAACGTCTCCAATTTCGGAACAATCCTGAGCCAGGGGCTGCACGAGGCCGGGGTCGATCTCCAATCGGGCGGCTATTTGCTCAACGGCGGCGGCGGCGACACTCAGGCTTCGATCAAGGGCGCCTATGGCGTGGCCATGGAGGCCGCCGGATCGGTCCGCAACCTGGGAACCATCGCCGGATCGATGTATGCTGGCGTTGGGCTCTATTTCGGCGGCGGGGTGACCAACGGGTCGGCGATCGACACGGCGGCCTTGATCGACGGCTACCGGTTCGGCGTGGCAGTCTATGGCGCGAGCCAGATCGCCAACTTCGGAACCATCGCCGGCGGCGAGCTGGCCCGCGGCTCGGCCGGCGTCGTCCTCACCGCGGGAGGGCCGGTCGCCAACGGCACGGCGATCGATCAGAGCGCCCTGATCGAGGGCTACACCGGAATCTATGTCCTTGGGGCGGCCGCGACGGTGACCAACTTCGGAACCGTCATCGGCGAGGGCGTCGCCTCCGGCCAGAGCGGCGTCTATTCGCGCGCCGGCGGCAAGGTGACCAACGGATCGATCGGCGACCGGGCGGCGCGGATCGATGGCGCCACCGGCGTGGCGCTGGCGGCGCTGGGAACGGTGATCAACTACGGCGCTATCGACGCGGCGATATCGGCCGGGGTGAGCCTCGGGGCCGGGGGAACGATCATGAACGGGATCGGCGCCGACCGCTCGGCCACGATCTCGGGCGCCTACGACGGCGTGGTCAGCAACGGCGCCGCCGCGACGGTGAAGAATTTCGGGACCATCGAGGGGCAGGGCGTCGGCGTCAGGCTGGCCCAGGGCGGCGCGGTGACCAACGGATCGCCCAATAATTCCGTCGCCCTGATCGAGGGCTATGACGGGATGACACTCATCGGAGCCGCCACCGCCGCGAATTTCGGAACCGTTCGCGGCACGGGAGACACCGGCGGGTTCGGCGTCTATCTCTACGGCGGCGCGAGCCTGACCAACGGCGCCGCCGGCCACGCCGGCGCGACGATCGACGGCTACACCGGGATCGATGTCTACGGGAGCGTCGGCGGCACGGTCACCAACTTCGGCACGATCGCGGGCGAGGCGGGGACGGCGGTGGCGTTCAGTTCATCCACCGACACGCTGGTCGTGGAGGCCGGATCGGCTTTCGCGGGCGCGGTGCTGGGCGGCGGAGGGACGCTCGATTTGGATACAGGCGTGGGGACGCTGACCGGACTGCTGTCGGCCGGCGGAAACGTGACGGTGTCGGGCAGCATGGCGACCACGACGTTCCAGAACTTCGCGACGGTGGAGATCGACGTGGCGGCGACCTTCGCCACCTCCGGCGCGGTGACGATCACGGCCGGCCAGACCGTCGACGACGCGGGGTCTCTGACATTGGGCGGCGGCAAGGCCAGCGTGGTCAATGCCGACCTGATCGAGACCACCGGGGCGGGGACCCTCACCGTCGGGAGCGCCCTGGCCAACGGCGGCACGCTGGAGGCCGACGGCGGGACCTTGACGGTGAGCGGGGCGGTGACCGGCAAGGGCGTCGCCGCGATCGACGGCGGCACGCTCGATCCGGTCTCCAGCTTCACCCAGAACGTCACCTTCACCGGTGCGACCGGCATCCTCGAACTCGGCCAATCGCAGACCTACACCGGAACCGTCTTCGGCTTTTCCAAGACCGGCGGCACACAACTCGACCTTACCGACATCGGCTTCGCGAGTTCCGGCGAAGCCACCTATTCGGGAACCAAGACCGGCGGCGTCCTCACCGTCACCGACGGAACCCACACCGCGCATATCGCCCTCAAGGGCAACTACCTCGCCTCTACCTACATCGCCGCCAGCGACGGCCACGGCGGGGTGTTCATTCACGATCCAACCAAGGGCGCGGCGGTCGCTGCTCCGGTCCCCGGCCTGGCCCCGCCTCACGCCTTCATCGCCGCCATGGCGGGACTGGGAGCGGGCGGGGCGGGGTTCACCCCGTTCGCGAGCTTCTCCTTCCACGCTCCGCCGATGCTCCTGGCGCCCCGCAGCCGGCTAGCCTAAGGCGCTCCCACCCTCTAGGAAGAAAGGACGAAAGCGCGAGGGGAAATCGAAGACCATGGACGAACCAGCGGCGAACGGCGGCGGCGGCCAGGCGCCGGTCGATCCGCGCCTCTGCGCCTGCGGCAGCGGTCTGCGGACGTTGCGCTGTTGCGGTCAGGACGTCAGTCTCAAGGCCATGCCGGCCGCCGCGCGGCATGTGGCGCCCTTGGCCGAGCGGGCGGCGGCGGCGCACGGCGAGGGCAAGATCGACGAGGCGACCGCCCTTTGCCTCGATGTGCTGGAACTCGCGCCGGGCCAGGCGCAGGCGCTCAAGCTGCTCTACCAGATCCGGCGGGGAACCGTTCCGGCCGCCGCCGAGGCGCTGATCCGGCGGGTGGTGGCCCTCTATCCCAACGATTTCTCGGCCACCAACGAACTGACCCTGCTGCTTCTGGGCAAGGGGGCCCTGGCCGAGGCCGAGGTTCACGCCCGCAACGCGGTGCGCATCGCCCCCCAGAATGCCCAGGCCCATCATCTGATGGGCATGATCATGACCGAGATCAACCGGCCGCAGATCGGCGAATACCACTACCGCCGGGCCCTCGAACTGGCCGACCAGCGCGGCGCGGTGCTGCTGGCCAATCTGGCCTGGAACCTCAAGAACCAGAGCAAGATGGCCGAGGCGCGGGCGCTCTACGAAGAGTCCTTGGGCCTGGACGCCACCATCCTGCAGACCGTGCTCGGCTGGGCGCGGCTGGAGGAGGCGGACCGCAAGTTCGACGCCGCCGGCGACCTGTTGGCCAAGGCCGAGGCGCTAGCCCCCGGCAACCAAAGCGTGATGCTGTCGCGCGCCGTGCTGAACGGCCGCAAACGGGCCTACGAGGAGGCCCTGAGCGAACTGGACGCCATCGCCGCCCAGCGCACCGACGGGGTGCTGGGGCCGAGCGAGCTTCTCGAAAAGGGTCGCCTCCTCGACCAGATGGGCCGCTATGACGACGCCTGGGGGGCCTTCGTGGAGGGCAAGCGCCTGGTGCGGGAGGTCAGCGGCACCAGCTACATGGCCGACCATGCCGCGAACCTCGCCGCCCGCCTGACCGCCTTCTTCACCGCCAGCCGCCTGAAGATCACCCCGCGCGCCCACGTCCGGGATGGCTCGCCGCAACCGATCTTCATCATCGGCTTTCCGCGCTCGGGGACCACCCTGGTGGAGCAGACCCTCACCGCCCATGGCTCCATAGCGGCGGGCGACGAACTGCCCTTCGTGGCCGACATCACCGGCCTGATGCAGAGGATGCTCAACAGCCCCCTCACCTATCCCGACGCCCTGTCGGAGCTGTGGATGGGCGACCAGCGCGAGGGGCTGGACAATCTGCGCGACTACTATCTGCAGCGGGCCCGCCAGTCGGGCGTCGTGGAGCCCGGCGCGCCGTGGTTCACCGACAAGATGCCCCTCAACGAGACCCACCTTGGCCTGATCGCCCTCTTATTCCCCGCCTCGCCGATCATCCATGTGGTGCGCCATCCCCTCGACGTGGTGCTGTCGGTGTTTTCCAACCAGCTCACCCACGGCTTCTATTGCGCCTACGATCTGGAAAGCGTGGCCCGTCACTACGCCCTCATCGCCGAACTCATCGCCCACTATCGCGCCGAGATGCCGCTGCGCTATCTGCCGGTGCGCTACGAGGACATCGTCGACGATCAGGAGGGGAGCATCCGCCGCATGCTAGGTTTCATCGGCGAGCCGTGGGACGAGAACTGCGTCGATTTTCACCGCAACACCCGCTACGCCCGCACCGCCAGCTACGCCCAGGTGACCGAAAAGCTCTATGACCGGTCGCGCTATCGCTATCGGCACTATGTGAAGCATCTGGCCCCGGTCGTGCCGATCCTGCAAACCGCCATGGACCGGCTGGGCTATACGGTCGAGGGCTTGGAACTGGAGGCGGCGGCGTGAGCGCCCCCCTGACGGCGGTGGTTCCGGCGGACGCCCCGGCGGAGAACGCCGATACCCTGAAACTCGCCGCCGAGCACGAGGCGGCCGGGCGGCTGGACGAGGCCGACGCCTGCCTTGACCGCATGCTGGCGGCGAACCCCAACGACGCCGAGGCGATCCATTTCAAGGGGGTGGTGGCGATCCGCAAGGGCCTCACCGCCGAGGGGGCGGCCCTGATGGAGCGCTCGGTCGCCCTGGGGCCGGCCAAGCCCTACTATCTGCGCAATCTGTGCGAGGTCTATCGCACCCTGGGCCGCTACGACGAGGCGCTCGAGGCCGGCCGGCGGGCCACGGCCGGCGATCCGGCCGATCCGATCTGCCACGCCAACCTGTCGGTCCTGCACTACGAGCGCGGCGAGGCGGCCGAGGCGGTGGCCAGCGCCGAACGCGCTCTGGCCATCAACGACAACCTGCCCGGGGCCCACTTCGGCCTGGCCGAAGCCCTGCTGCTGCGCGGCGACCTGGCCCGCGGCTGGGAGGAGTACGAGTGGCGCTTCCGGATGCCGGGCGTCCCCAGCCTGATGCCCAAGAACGACATCCCGCAATGGGATGGCGCGCCGCTGAAGAAGGGGCGGCTGATGCTGATCGCCGATCAGGGCTTCGGCGACGGCATCCAGTTCTCCCGCTACATCCCGTGGGCGGCCGGACGGTGCGAGGAACTGGTGGTGGCGTGCAGCGCCGAACTGCAGCCGCTGATCGGCCAGCTACCCGGCATCGCGACTCTGTTCGACCGCTGGGAGGCCGCTCCCGCCGCCGCCGCCTATCTGCCGCTGAGCGGCCTGCCGCGCCTGCACGGCACCAGGCTGGACACGATCCCCGCCGACATCCCCTATCTGCGCGCCGATTCGGCCAAGGCGGCGGCGTGGAAGGCGCGGCTGGACATGTTGGCCGCCCCCGGCCATCGCCGGGTCGGCCTGGTGTGGGCCGGCCGACCGACCCACAAGAACGACCGCAACCGCTCGGTGGCATTGAACGGTCTTGGCGCGATGACGGCCTTGGACGGGGTGACTTTCGTCTCGTTGCAGAAGGGTCCCGCCCAGGCCCAGGTGGCGGGCTATTTCGGCCGCGCGCCGCTGATCAACCTGGGTCCCGAGATCGACGATTTCGCCGACTCCATGGCGGTCATCGAGGGACTGGACCTGGTTGTGACGGTGGACACCGCCATCGGCCATCTGGCCGGAGCCATGGGCAAGCCCGTGTTCATCATGCTGCCCTACGCCAGCGACTGGCGCTGGCTGGAAGGGCGCCAAGACACGCCCTGGTACCCCAGCGCCCGCCTGTTCCGCCCGCCGGCGCCGAGGGATTGGGACGCCGTGGCGGCGGAGGTGGTGGCGGCAATGGGGGAACAAACCTCCCTCCCCTAATGGGGAGGGACAGGCCGCGAAGCGGCCAGGGTGGGGAGCGCCGAAGCTCGCGAGGTCGCGGGAGATCGGCGCATCTTTGAGATGATGTCCTGAGATATCGGGACGGCTTCAACACTCCCCACCCGCCTTCTCGCAAGAACTCGAAGTCACCCTCCCCCAATGGGGAGGGAGGAAATTTGCCCCCTCACCGCCGCCTCAAATCCTTCAGAATCTCCCGCGCCGCATTGTGCCCCGGCGCGCCGGTGACGCCGCCGCCGGGGTGGGTTCCGGCGCCGCACATATAGAGGCCGGGGACGGGGGCGCGGTGATTGCCGTGGCCGAGGACCGGGCGGGCGGAAAACAGCTGGTCCAGTTCCAGCTTGCCGTGAAAGATGTCGCCGCCGACCAGACCGAAGGTGCGTTCCAGATCGAGCGGGCTGAGCGCCACGCGGCCCAGCACCGAGGCCTTGAAGCCGGGCGCGAAGCCCTCGACCGTGTCGATCATCAGGTCGGCGACCTCGTCGCGGCAATCGTCCCACGACCGGCCGTCCGCCAGAGTGGGCGCGACGTGCTGGCAGAACAGGCTGGCGACGTGGCGGCCGGGCGGGGCCAGGCTGTCGTCGAGGGTCGAGGGGATCAGCATCTCGACGATGGGGGCTTTGGACCAACCGTGGCTCCGCGCGTCGGCGTAGGCGCGGTCCATATAGGCCAGGCTCGGGGCCATGATGATGCCGGCGGTGAGGGCGTCGGCCAAATCACCGGGGGCGTCGGGCAGGCAGGTGAAGCGCGGCAATTCCGACAGGGCCACGTTCATGCGGAAGGTGCCCGAGCCGCTGCGGTAGCGATCGATCCGCTCACGGAAGTCCGCCGGCAGGACGGCCGGATCGAGGAGCTTCTGGAACAGCAGGCGGGGATGCAGGTTCGAGGCGACGATCCGAGCGCGGAGGGTCTCGCCGCCCTGCGTGACCACGCCGACCGCCCGGCCCTTTTCGATCAACACTTCGCGCACCGCCGCGCCCGTTCTGATCGTCACGCCCTTGGCGGCGCACGCCCTGGCCATGGCCTGGGTGATCGCCCCCATGCCGCCGATGGCGTGGCCCCAGGCGCCCTTCTTGCCGTTCACCTCGCCAAACACATGATGCAAAAGAACGTAGGCCGAGCCGGGCGTGTAGGGGCTGGCGTAATTGCCGACCACGCCGTCGAAGCCGAAGGCGGCCTTGATCGGATCGCTCTCGAACCAGCCGTCCAGCCAGTCGCCGGC
>JBDTIW010000079.1:0-15032 GCA_039936215.1 Caulobacteraceae bacterium
GGGCGCTGGAGGCGCAGGGAGCGGCCCTGGAAGAAGGCGCCGGTTTCCATGGCCAACTGCTCGTGGGTGATGTCGCCGTCCACATGGCAGGAGCCGTAGAGGCGCACCTGCTTGGCGGTGATCGAGCCGTTGACCCTGCCGCGCACCTCCACCGCCTCGGCGTAGACGCCGCCGTCCACATGGCCGCCGTCGCCGATGGTCACCCGTTCGACCCGCACGTCGCCCTTGATGGCGCCGTCCACCTGCAGTTCGCCCCCACCGGTGATATTGCCTTCGAGGGTCATGTCGGCGGCGATCAGGGACGCCGCCTTCTGAGCGCGCTGGGGCGGGCGCAGGGCCGGGTCGCCACCCTGGACGAGCGGATTGGGGCGCGGGGGCGCGGGCGGAGCGGGGGGAGAACTATTCGGTTTGCTGAACATAGTCGCCGGCCTTCACGAAACGCAGGGGGTTCTGGGGACGGCCGTCCACCCACACTTCATAGTGCAGATGATCGCCGGTGGAGCGGCCGGTCGAGCCCATGGCGGCGATCTTCTGGCCCAGGGCGACGCGCTGACCCACGGTCACGAAAATCGCCTGAAGATGCGCGTAGCGGGTCTTGAATCCGCGCCCATGATCGATCTCGACGGTGTTGCCGTAACCCGACCGTAGCCCGGTAAAGGAGATCACGCCAGGGGCGGTGGCGTGGATCGGGCTCATGAAGGCGC
The DNA here is from genome assembly GCA_039936215.1 of Caulobacteraceae bacterium. Classification (GTDB taxonomy): domain Bacteria; phylum Pseudomonadota; class Alphaproteobacteria; order Caulobacterales; family Caulobacteraceae; genus Acaudatibacter. The sequence continues at coordinate 705 of JBDTIW010000079.1, forward strand.
CGGCGAAGTCCTGGCCGGAATGGAAGGCCGGCTCGCCGGTGAATGGATCGACCCGCACCCCAAAGCCACTGCTTTCGGTGGTGTTGTCGGTCGGCCGGGCCAGAGGCAGGGTGGCCGCGGCGCCGATGAGCCCGCGGGTATCGGAAAGATCGGTGGCGGCGCGCTCGATGCGGCGGGCGAAATCCTCGTCCACGTCCAGCACGGCCGCCAGGGCGGCGGGATCCTTGGCCTCGATCAGCGGTCCGCCCACCGCGTCGCCGCGGCCCGCGTAGACGGCCGGATCGAGGCCGGCCAGGCGAAAGGCCAGGCGCAGGCGGTCGGCGCGGTTCTTGGCGAACGAACCGGCCGCTTCGATCAGCCGTTCCTGATCCATCTGGACCGCCTGGATGCGCTCAATCGGCGTGGCTCCCAGCATGGCCGGGTGCGAGAGAATCGGCGCCATCGCCGCCAGGGCGCCGGGGGTCGCCTGCGCCTGGGTCAGGAGCATGGCCAGGGCGGCGTGGCGCTTTTCGAGCGTGTTGGCCAGGGCGTCGATGGAATTGGCCGGGGCATTCAGTTGGGCCAGGGCGCTGTCGAGCCTCGCCTGCCGGTCGGCGATCCAGCGCTCGTACTTGGCCTGGGTCTGGGCCAGCGCCGCTTCGCCCTCGTCGTGGTTCACGGCGGTCGCCAGCATGACGACGGTGGAGGCGCCCATCCATAGGACGCACAATCCGGCGATCGTCGCCGTCCAGACCTGCAGACGGGTGGTCAAGACCAGCCCGCGCACATCGCCGCCGGAGCGGACGAACAGGTGGCGTTCGGGAAACAGGTCCAGGATTCCACGGGCGAGGCGCTCGGCGCGTCCAGGGAGCATTACGTCGTCTATCCGGTCATTTTGGCGGAGGCGGCGCTTTATGCCTCCATCGGCCACGCAAGCGCAACCCCGGCCGGTCAATAAGCCGCAGATTCGCGAGTCCAGTGGAGACCTCAACTCAAATGCGGCGAGATCGCGGCAAAGATTATTCAAGCAATATGAGACAGTATGTCATCGATTGTTGCGCCATATTGCCTTATCAATACGTAAAACTTCGCGTCGAAGTTCGTTGAATCATTCGCCCCACTCAGGCGCGCGGCGGCGGCCGACGCCTCCAGCCCGGCGCCAGCCGAACCGCCGACCGAAAAGCGATGACCGCAAACCGGCGAAACGACGCGAAACGCCACCTTAGCCATTGACGCATCCAGGCGGCGGGCGGATTTTCCGCCCGTTGGGATTTTGAGACAGGGCGGGCGATGGCCACGGGTGAGCAGGGCGGCTCCAGCGACGACGGCGCGGGCGCCGGGCGGCTGCCCCTGGTCCTGACGGTGGGGTTTGCCGGACATCGCGCGGTTGGCGACGACGGCCATACGGCCGGCCTGCTGGATCGCGCCTTCGCGGTGGTGGGCGCCGCCTTCGCCGCCCTGCCCGAGGTAAGGCTCGACTGCGAAGACGAGCGGCTGGGTGAGGCCTATGACGGGGCGCCGCGTTCGCGGCTGCTGAGCGGCGACGCGCCGGGCGCCGACCGGCTGGCCATCGCCCGCTGGCGGGCGGCCGGGCTTGGCGAGGTGCGCGTCCTCTATCCCTTCCGCGATCACGACACGGGCGGCGCGCTGACCGACGATCCGGAGCACGCCGGCCCGGACGACCGCGTGGGCGATCTTGGCGAATTTCCGTGCTGGACGGGCCTCGATCCACCTGGCGTGGGCCTGGCCCGCAACCAGGCCCACGCCGAGATCGGGCGTTGGGTGGTGCGCCACTGCGACGTCCTCGTCGCGGTGTGGAACGGCCAGGCGGCGGTGGGGCCGGGGGGCACGGCCGATACGGTGCGGCGCGCCCTGGAGCGCGGCCTACCGGTCGTCTGGCTGACCCCGGGCGAAGACGAGATCAGCCTGATCGAACCGCACGCCTTCGCACGCCGCTCGGAGATTTCCGAAGCCATGGCCGATCCCGCCCAGATCGCCGAGCCGCTCTCGGCGTCCGCGCTGACCGCGACCCTGGTCGGGGTCTTCGCCCCGCCGTGTGGCCGGCACGGCGGCCAGAGCGATCCGGAGGTGGCCGCCCGCCGCGACTACGCGCATGTGGACCCGCTCCAGCCGAAAGGCGTCGGACGCGTCTTCGACGGCCTGCTCGACCGGACGGTCTGGCGCGCCTTCCGCGCCTTCAAGAACAGCGCCGGCGATTTGCGGCGCTGGAAACCACCCGGGGGCGCCGCCGCGCCGCGTCCGGAGGACCTGGCCGACATGGCGGGCTTCTTGCATATCCAGTCGGCGTTCGACGAGGCTGATCGGCGCGCCAATCATCTCAGCGACATTCACCGGTCCCAGCAACTGCTGCTGATCGTCATCGCTATCGCGGCGGTGCTGATCGGCGCCCTCCCCGCCCTGGCCGGCCGCGATCCGACCCACCGCGTTCATGTGATCGCCGCGGCGGGAGAGTTCGTGCTGGGGGGCGTGGCCCTGCTGCTTACCTATTTCGCCAGCCGCGCCCACCGCCATCGCCGCTGGAGCGACGCGCGGCGCCTGGCCGAGCGGCTGCGCGCCGCCTGCGCCACCTGGCCGCTGGGGGCGGATCTCGCCGACGCCCATCTGCGCCGGGCTCCGACCTGGACCGAATGGCGGGCGCGGGCGGTGTTGCGAGCGGCGGGTCCGCCGACCGGGTGGCTAGGCCGCGAGGAACTGGACGAGCGCGCCGCCTGGGCCGCCTCGGAACTGATTGGCGGACAGATCGGCTATCACGCCAAGGAGCACCACGCCGCCGAGCACATCGAACGTTGGATCAAACGGGTCGAGGGCTCGGCGTTCCTGATCCTGATGGCCGCCCTGGCCGCCTTCCTTTTGGGGACGTGGGTCCTGCCGCGGTTCGGCTGGACGATGGCGGGATGGGTCGGCGGGGTGGTGGTGGTGATCAGCGCCGTATCGCCCGCCCTGGGCGCCGCGGGCCTGGCGCTGGAGGCTACCAACGGGTTTGGCGATCTCGCCCTGCGCAGCGTGCGCCTGCAGCGGGAGTTCGAACAGCTTCGCGGCGAACTGGGCGAGATCAAACACCCCTCCCTGCATCACATGCAGGAAGTCCTGCGCACCGCCGCCCAACTGCTGGTCGAAGACGCCGACTCCTGGCGCGACCGCCTGGTCAGCCGCCGGATCGTGCGGGGGGGGTAGGGTTCGCACGGGCGTGCGAGGATGGATGTCGTACCCGTAGCGCGGGTATCCTGCCCGCTCTTGATCGCGCCTGAAAAAAGCGGGCTGGAAGCCCGCGCTACGAGGTGCGAGTCAGACGATCTCCCGCGCCGCCTCCAACACCTCGGCCACGTGGCCGGGGACCTTGACCTTGCGCCACACCCGCCGCACCACGCCCTTGCCGTCGATCAGGAAGGTGGCGCGCTCGACACCCATGTATTTGCGCCCGTACATACTCTTTTCCACCCACACGCCGTAAAGCTCGACGACCTTGCCGTCGGCGTCCGATCCGAGCTTTGGCGCGAGGCCGTATTTGGCGCGGAAGCGGCCGTGGCTGGCGACGGAGTCCTTGGAGACGCCCACCACCACCGCCCCGGCCGCCGCGAAGCCCGCCGCGCCGTCGGTGAAGGCCTTGGCCTCGGCGGTGCAGCCGGAGGTATCGTCCTTGGGATAGAAATAGAGGACCACGACCTTGCCCCTCAGGGCGGCGAGGGAAACGAGACCGTCGTCGCCGGCCAGGTCGAAATCGGGAGCGGGTTCGCCGACGTTGACGGTCATGGGAGGGTTCCTTTTGAAGTTCGATCAGCGGAACCTTCTTCCGGCCTGCCGCCCGCGCGATCAAGCCCCTTGCCCGGGTTCAGCCCACATCCCGCAACACCAGAACCTTGCGCAAGGCGGGCGCGTCGCGCGGATCGATCCGCAGACGGGCGCCCGAGGCGGCGAAACGGTAGACCGCGCCGGTGGCCGGCCCGGTGATGGTCAGGGCCGTTCGACCGAGATAGGCGAGCATCGCGCCGCCGGCGGCGGGAACTTGGAGGCGTGGGCCTGCGGAAATCGTCCTGATCCTGCCACAGCACATATCAGGTCTCCTCGTCCGGGTTCGTGGGGTCTTCGAAAAATTCGGGAACATCGACGAAGGTGGCGGGGAAGGCGGCGCGCTCGATGAGGATCGCGGCGGCGGAGAGGGCGGGCCACAGCAACAGGGTTTGACGCCAGTCTCCGCCGACCAGCAAAGCGGCCGGCAAGGCGGGCCAGGCGCTGACGCAGAAGAAGCAAGCGAACAGGCCTGAACCGCGCGCCTCGAACGCCGCGCGCAGTCGCGCGAAAGCCGACCACGGCCCATCCTCGGCATGGAGGAGATGGGCGAGGCGCCAGACGGCGAACGCGGCGACAAGCAAGGCGACGGGGTTCATGGCGATCCGGCCCGGCGGTGCGATCGCGCCGCCGGGCCGCCCATCCCTCAGCTTGAGAACTTCAGGCTGATGGTCTGGAAGTCGCCCTCGGCCAGATTGCCGGTCGGCCAATAGTAGCCGTCGGTGACCCGCTTGCTGAAATAGAGCCGGAACTCATAGCAGCAGTCGGGAGGCAGGGCGCCGCCGAGGGTGGCGCCGGGGAAGACGATCGTCTCCGTTCCCCCCACCCAGCTTTGCGCGGCATAGTCCGGGTTGGTGGCGCTGACCACCAGCGGATTGCTGACGTAGCCGCCCAGTCCCGGCGGCGTCACCACCACGGCGGAGCCATGGCCGTACTGGGCTTCCAACTCGTACTGACACAGGTAGCCGTTGTTATCCTGCGCCGTCACCGAGATTTCCACGAAGCCGGCCGGGCCGACATCGTAGGCTGGGCAGTCGCCGACGCCGGTCTGCGTCGCCGGCACGCCCGGCGAGACCCAGGCGGTGATGCCGTTCACCCTCTGGGTGGTGATCGGCGTGCTGTCGACGGTCAAGGTCAGCGGCGCGTCGGGAGCGACGGCGACCGGGTTGTAGCCGCCGTCGAAGCCGAGCAGGGTCAGATCCACCGCCCCGAACGTGGCGCCGCCAAGCAGCGTCATATCCTGGGCGATGAGAATCAGGCCCTGCTCGCCCCAGAACACTAGGCCGCCCGCCGGAATCGGCGGGAAGGGCGCCATGCCCGGTGGTGTCGGCTGGCTCTGGCGGGCCTCGGGGGTGGCGTAGAGGCCGATGTATCCGTTGGCGCTGAACGGCCCCATCTGCACGCTATAGGCCGTCGTGGTCAGGGTCGCCGGATCGTAGATCCACACCGGCAGCCATAGCTGGGCGGCGATCGGCGCCGTCGCCGGGGCGGCGGCCGGGGCCGGCTTGGTCCCGCCCCGGGACTGGGGTTGGTTCCACACCGATCCGTTCACCTGGTAATAGTCCAGCGTGCCCGGCGCGATGGCGGCGTAGAGCCACAGCGAGCCTTGGAAGGCGACGTCGGAATTATCCCCCCCGCCCTGCGCCAGGCCGCCGGTGTCGATGGACGTGGTGAGGATATTGCCCACGCTCGTCCACACCATGCCGCTTTCCGGCAGCGGGCCGCCCGGGCAGTAGGTGAGGGTCGATGAGCTGCCGGTGAGGGTGACGTTCTGGCCGCTCTCCATGCACCAGCGGGTGTCGAAGGAGGGATCCTCGGCGAGGATGGTCGTGGCGCCCTGGGTGACGCCAAAGACGATGTTGGGCTCGTCGCAGCACCACCACCGCCACGGAAAGATCGCGCGCAGGGCCGGATTGGCGAATTTACGGGCGATCAGAGCCGTACGGGCCGGGTCGCGCTGGAGCAGGCCGTCCACCTTGGCGAAACCCTGGCCGCGGATCAGGGCGTGGCTTTCGGGCCGGAACAGGGCCACCGACTGCGCCCCCCTGGAGGCGCGGGTTTCCAGCGCCTCGATGACGTGCAGGATGTCGATCTCCCACCACCAGGGCCAGCAATCCCACCAGAAAGGCTCGCACGACCAGCAGGGGAACAGCTCGTCCCACCACGGGAAGCACAGGGTGAAGGTCCCGTCGGGGCCGGTGGTGACGCTGGTCTGGGCGTATTTATTGTAGCCGCCGAGGCCCCAGGAAACGGTGTAGACGGTGACGTCGGCGGCCGGAGCCGGGCAGCCGTTGGGGCCGACCACTGTTCCGCTGACGCACCATTCCGGCCAGAAGATCGCCCATTTGTCGAGCAGGCCCGCGTCGAGGGAAAGCGGCGGCGCCTCGATCGGGTGTTCGCCCTTCAGGGCCTCGCGTTTGATCGTGGCCCGCGGGGCGTCGGTCACCTTGCCGGGATGGGCCGCGGCGGTGCTCGGCAGCACGGCCAATTGCAGGGCAAACGCGCTGTCGGCGTGGACGGCCTCGTGCGGCAGGTTCAGGGTGTAGCCGCCGTCGGGGCGGGGCCTCGTCGTGGCGATCACCGTATCGCCGCGCAGGGCGACGATCGAAAGCCGCGCCGCGTCCGTCTCTCCGACGCCGCCGACATGGCCGGCTATCGGTATGGGTTTGTGTGACATGAGGGCATCCTCGCTTTTCCAAAGCGTCCGCCGGCCCCGTCATGGGGCCGAGTCCGTGCCTGGAAGATGCCTTGGTGGATATCGCCGGTCGCGTAATCCGATCGTCAGAAATGCGTCAATCCATCGTCAATAGTGTATAAATCGTCCTTTTATATTGCTCTCCGCAGCAATGACCCGCCTCACGGTCGCGCGTTTTCACACCGGCCGGATCAGTACGATCTTCTTGCGCCCGGCGGCCAGCTTGACTGAACCCGAGCCGTCGCAATCGGCCAGGGTGATCAGCCGCGCGCCATCGCGTTCGGCCTTGTCGTTCACCCGCAAGCCGCCGCCTTGCGCCAGGCGGCGGGCCTCCGAACGCGAGGCGGCCAGGCCGGCGTCCGCCGCCAGGGTCGCCAGCGCGACGCCGGCTTCCAGGGCCGCGCGCGAAACCTCCAGGGTCGGCAGGTTGTCCGACAGCCGCCCTTCTTCGAACGCCGCCCGCGCCGCCCCCGCCGCCGACGCCGCCGCCTCTCGTCCGTGCAGGAGAGTGGTCGCCTGGTCGGCCAGCACCTTTTTGGCTTCGTTGATCTCAGCCCCCGCCAGGGCTTCGAGACGGCCGATTTCGCCCAAAGGCAGGTCGGTGAACAGGCGCAGGAAACGGCCCACGTCGCCGTCTTCGGTGTTGCGCCAGAACTGCCAGTAGTCGTAGGGGCTCCTCAGGTCGGCGTTGAGCCACACCGCCCCGTCCACCGTCTTGCCCATCTTGGCGCCCGAGGCGGTGGTGACCAGGGGGGCGGTGACGCCAAAGGCCTCGCGACCCTCGACCCGGCGGATCAGATCGACGCCGTTGACGATATTGCCCCACTGTTCGGAGCCGCCGAACTGCAGGATGCAGCCGTGGCGCCGGTTCAGCTCCAGGAAGTCGGCCGCCTGCATCAGCATGTAGTTGAATTCCAGGAAGGTCAGCGGCTGTTCGGCGGCGAGCCGCGTCCTGACGAACTCCAGGGCGATCATCTTGTTGATGGTGAAATGCACGCCGTAGTCTCGGAGGAATTCGATATAGCCGAGCTTTTCCAGCCAGTCGGCATTGTTGACCCACACCGCGCCGGTGGGGGCCTCACCGAACGTCAGGAACGGCGCGAAGGCGCGGCGGATGCCGGCCAGATTGGCCGCGATCGCCGCCTCGGTCAGCATGGGGCGCTGGCTCGATTTGTCCGACGGGTCGCCGACCCTGGTGGTCCCGCCGCCCATCAGCACAATGGGCCGATGACCGGTCTGTTGCAGGCGCCGCAGGGTCATGATCTGAACCAGGCTGCCGACGTGGAGGCTGGGCGCGGTGGCGTCGAAGCCGATGTAGCCGACGAGCGGAACCTTCAGGGCCGCCGCATCCAGGCCGGCCAGATCGGTCGCCTGGTAGATGTGGCCGCGCTCCATCAGGACGCGCACCAAGTCGGAGCGCGGTTTGAAGGTCGACGTGGGGAGGGCGGGCGCGGGCTTCATGAGGCTGGCTAGCGGGCCTGGCCTATGGCAGTCAAGCAGGCCATGCGTGTGCTCGGCTTCATGACCGGAACCTCCCTCGACGCGGTCGACATGGCCGTGCTGGACACCGACGGAGAGACGATCGCCGCTTTCGGTCCGGCGGCGGAGCGCAAACTGGACGCCGAGACTCGCGCCATCGTCGAAGAAGCCATCACCGCCGCCCGCGCCTGGCGGCGGGGCGAGCCGGCTCCGGCGGTGTTTGAGGCCGCGGCGGTCGCCGTCGCCGGGGAGCACCTGACGGCCGCCCGCGAATTACTGGCCGAGATGGGGGCGGAAGCCCAGCGCATCGATCTGGTCGGCGTCCATGGCCAGACCGTCCTGCACGAAGCGCCGAGCGGGGGGCGGCCCGGGCGCACCGTGCAACTCATCGACGCCCGCCGCGTCGCCCAGGGTCTTGGCCTGCCGGTCGCCTTCGATTTTCGCGCCGCCGACGTGGCGGCCGGCGGCCAGGGCGCGCCCCTGGCCCCGGTCTATCACCAGGCCCTGGCGCGCTGGTCGCGGATGGAAGGGCCGGTGGCCGTTCTCAACCTGGGCGGGGTCGGGAACGTGACTCTGATCGGCGAGGCAGGCGAACTGGAAGCCTTCGACACCGGACCGGCCAACGGCATGATCGATCTTTTCGTCCAGGCCAGAACCGATGCGCGCCGCGATGAGAACGGCGCCCTGGCCCGCTCGGGACGCATCGACGAGGCGATCGTGGCCCTCTATCTCGATCATCCCCACTTCCGGACCTTGGGCCCCAAGTCATTGGACCGGTTCGACTTTTCCCTGGAGCCGGTGGCCGAGTTGTCGCTGGAGGACGGCGCGGCGACCCTGACCGCCTTCGCCGCCCAAGCGGTGGTGCTGGGGCTTGGCGCTTGTTCGCAAAGCCCAAGGCGGGTGATCGTGTGCGGCGGCGGCCGCCATAACCCGGCCCTCATGCACGCCATCCGCAAGCGTCTGCAGGTTCCAGTGTCGGCCGCCGAATGGGTGGGCTGGCGCGGCGATTCCATGGAGGCCGAGGCCTTCGCCTATCTGGCCGCCCGCACCTTCACCGGCCTGCCAATCTCCTTCCCCGGCACCACCGGCGTCGCCGAGCCGCTGCCGGGCGGCCGGATCGTGCGGCCTTGATTTCCCGTTCTCGCCGAAGAAGGGCCCGCACAAACCGAGTCAATGTCCGATCAACCCCGACAGGATGTTGATGCCCAGAGCGAGCACGGCGGTGTTGTAGAAGAAGCTGGTGATGGCGTGGGCGGTGACCAGATTCCTCAAGGGCGTGGTCTGGACGGAGGGGTCGGAGACCTGGGCGCTGGCCCCGATGCACACGGTCAGATAGGCGAAATCGAGATAGGTGCGCGGCGGATCGCCCGGAAACAGAAACCCACCTGCGGGCCCGCGCATCTCGACGGCTTGAAAATGACGGTGGGCGTAGTGGGCGAGGAACACCGATTGCAGCACCGCCCATGAACTGACCAACGTAAGAGCGGCCAGCGCATCGACCAAGTCGCGCGCGCCAGCGGTCTGGGCCTTGACCGAGATCAAGGCGCCGACAATGCCGGCCAGAGAGGCGGCGATAGCCACCACCACCAACACCAGGATGACGCCTCGGCCCTCGTCCTCGTGGCCCGCCCGCAGCCGCACCTCCGCTTCGCGGGCGCGCAGAAACACGCTCCACACGGCCAGGAGATAGATCGTCGCGCCGAGGTTCCACCCGATCAGGGCCCTGGCCGGGCCGGCGACGTTCAGCGCCCAAGCGCCCGCCCACGCCACGGCGCCGACCGCCACTCCCAATCCCAATCGCCAATGGACCGTCACGATCGCTCCTTCACCTTCAGCCCAACGCCGATCGGGCCTTTATGGCTCCGCTCTGGCAACCACAGAGCCTCGGAAGGAGTTAACCCATCCAATGCACCGTTGCATGATCCGCCAACGTCAAGGAGCGCACCCGATGCAGCCGACCAAGGACGAGACCCGCCACACGAGCCGGCGCGGCTTCGCGGCGATGGACCCGGAGCGCCGTAAGGAGATCGCCCGCCGCGGCGGCGCGAGCGTGCCCAAGGAAAAACGCAGCTTCGCCAAGAACCGGGACCTGGCGGCTGACGCCGGCCGCAAGGGCGGCTCGGCCTCGCGCGGCGGCGGTCGCCGACCGGCGCCGGTTTAGGTATTCCTCTCCCCGACCGCGACAAGAAGGAAGACGGCGAAGGCAGGCGCGGAGCTTGTCCAGCGGCGCGCCACCCGCCATCCGGCCCGCTGGGCGAGGTCGGCGAACCCCTCCTCGGTGTATTTGTAGGAGTTTTCGGTGTGGATGGTTTCCCCGCGCACGAAGGAGAAGGCGCGGCCGGCGGCATGCGCCTGGTGGCTCCTCTGAGCCTGTAGGTGCATTTCCACCCGACCCTCCGGCGGATTCCACACCGCCCGGTGAGCGAAGGCCGCCAGATCGAAATCCCCGTCAAGCTCGCGGTTGATGCGCGCCAATAAATTGAGGTTGAAGGCGGCGGTGACCCCTTGGGCGTCGTCGTAGGCGGCGGTCAGGGTCGCCTCATCCTTGGCCAGATCGACGCCGACGATGAAGACGCCGCCGGCCCCCAGCATGGTTTTGACCTTGGCCATCAGGGTCACGGCGGCGTCCGGCGCGAAGTTGCCGATCGTCGAGCCGGGAAAGAATCCCACCTGAGGCGTCCCGTCGGCCGCGCCGGCCAGCTCCCGCGGGCCGGTGAAATCGCCCAGCCGCGGACTGACGATCAGCTTGGGGTAGTCCCGCGAGATGGCGCCGGCCGCCGCGTTCAGGGCCGTTTCGCTGATATCGACCGGGGCGTAGGCGGCTATCTGCGGCGCCGCGTCCAGCAGCAGGCGGGTCTTGACGCTTGCCCCGCTGCCTAGCTCCACCAGGGTCGCGCCGACGGGGATATGGGCGGCGATTTCGGGGGCGATACGCTCCAGAAGGGCGCTCTCCTGGCGGGTCGGATAGTATTCCGGCAAGGCGCAGATGGCCTCGAACAGGGCCGAGCCGGCGGCGTCGTAGAACCATTTGGCGGGCAGGGTCTTGCGGGCCGCCGTCAGGCCGGCGATCACGTCGGCGCGGAAGGCCGCCTCCGGCGAGGGGTCGGCGAGATCGCCCGCCAGGCGCACGCCGGCGAACATCCAGCGTTGATGGGGATAGTAGAAGTTGCGGTAGGAGGGGCGGCTGTGTCCGGCCGGGGTGACGCAGGCGCCGCCCTTGAGGACCATCTGACCGATCATGAACTTGGCGTTGTACTCGCCCACCGCGCCGGCCGCAGGGGCGAAACCGGGATGCGGCGAATAGGCGCTGGCCGTCCATTGCCAGACCTCGCCGGTAGCCTGTTCGAGCTCGCCGGCCATCGTCGCCGCGCCGTGCTCCCATTCTGCCTCGGTTGGCAGGCGCCGCCCCGCCCAGGCGGCGAAGGCCGCCGCTTCGTAGAAGCTGACATGGACCACCGGGGCGTCGGGATCGATCGGGCGCGGGCCGCGCAGAGTGAGCGAGCGCCATCCCTCCCCGTCGCGCTCCCAATAGAGGGGCGCCTCCCAACCTTCCTGGGCCACCCTGGCCCAGCCGTCGGCCAGCCAGAACTCATGGCGCCCGTAACCTCCGGCCGCCATGAACGCCAGCCATTCGCCGTTGGTGACCAGGCGGCTGGCCAGGGCGTAGGGGGCCAGCAGGACCTCGTGGCGCGGCGCCTCGTTGTCGAAGGCGAAGCCCGCGCCTTCCCGGCCGATCTCCACCCGGCCGCCGCCGATCTCAATCCAGGAAATCGGCTTGCCGGCCCGCGCCGGCATGGGCGCGTCTGGATCATAGGCGGGCGCAAGTGGCGAAGCGGCGAACAGGTTCACGATGTCCATCAGGATCAGCTCCTGATGTTGTTCCTCATGGGCCAAACCCAGCACCACGAGATCGGCGATCTCGCGGCCGACCGGCGTCGCCAGCAGGCGCTCCATGGCCTCGTCCACATGGGCCCGAAAGGCCATGACATGCGCGCACGAGGGCCGGGTCAGCAGGCCCCGCGCCGGCCTGGGATGCCGCGCCCCCATGGCTTCGTAGTAGGAATTGAACAGATAGCCGAAGGCCGGATCGAAGGGCGCATAGTCGGCCAGGTGCGGAGTCAAGACGAAGGTCTCGAAAAACCACGCCGTGTGGGCCAGATGCCACTTGGTCGGGCTGGCGTCGGGCATGGACTGCGCCGCCTGGTCTTCCGCCGTGAGTGGCGCGGCAAGGGCGCGGCTGGCTCGCCGCACCTCGCGGTAGCGTTCGATCAGGGACGGGGCAGACTCGGTCACGCGTGTCGTGACTAAGTCGAGGGCCGGGGCGTCGTCGGGTGGCGCCATGGCTCGAACTCCGAAAGGTGCGACCGGGCCGGTCCCGATGTTTGAAGCCCTGCGCGTAAACCTGGGCCATGGCCGTCAACGCCGCAAGCCTTCTTCGGTTGCGCCCGTCAACGCCCTTAAGGGATCAGCAACACCCGGCCCACCGCCTTGCGGCTTTCGATATGGGCGTGGGCGGCGGTGGCCTCCGATAGCGGGAAGGTGCGGTCGATGACCACCTTCAAGGCGCCGCGCGCCGCCTCGTCGATCAGGCGCTGAATGTTGGCGATCACCCGCGGCGTGGCGATTTCCGCGCCCAGAAAGACGCCCAGCAGCGAGCGGTTGCCGCCCATCAGGCTTGAGACATCCACCCGCATGGGCTCGCGCCCCGCGGCGCCGACCATGGAGATACGCCCCCGGTAGGCCAGCGATCGCAGGCTCGCCTGCAGGGTCGCGCCGCCCACCGGATCGACCACCAGATCGACGCCCTTGTTGTCGGTCAGGCGCATGACCCAGGCCACGACATCCTCGCGCGCATGGTTGCATCCGTGGTCGAGGCCAAGGGCTTTGAGGGGCGCCAACTTTTCATCGCTGGAGGCGGTGGCCAGCACCCTGGCCCCGGCCCGTTTGGCGAGCTGGATGGCCGCCACGCCGACCCCGCTGGCCCCGGCCTGGATCAGCACCGTCTCGCCCGGCCTCAGGCGCCCGCGTTCGAACAGGCACTCGTCGGCCGTGCCGAAGGTCACTGGCATGACCGAGGCGAGCTTGACATCGAAACCCGCCGGGATCGGCCAAGCGCCGGTGGCGGCCACGGCGCGCAATTGCGCGTGCGAGCCAGCCGCGCCGCAGGTGGCCACCTTCTGGCCCACCTTCAGATCGGCAACCTCCGCGCCGACCTCGACGATCTCGCCGGCCGCCTGATAGCCGACGATGTGCGGGCGTGCGGTCAAAGCGCCGCGCCAGCGGTTGAGGGTGTCGCCGCCCTCGACGCTGACCGCCTCGACCCGGATCACGATGCCTTTGGGATCGCAGACAGGGTCTGGGACCGTCTCGTATTTGAAGACGCCCGGATCGCCGTTCTCGTAATAGACCGCCGCCTTCATTGCCGCGACTCTTCGGCCTCGTCAGGCATATTGGATGAAATCGCCGCTGCTCGCGGTCCAACGAATTCGTGCCATGGCCGCCTCCCTGGTTCGCGCGTTCGGGGCAATGCCAGCCCCGCCGCTACGCTGACCTTTTACATGAGCCGGGCGGAAGTCAAACCATGGCGGACCCTAAACAAACAATCCCGCCCACCGCTCCCGCAGAACAGCCTTTTGCACCTTGCCCATGGCGTTGCGGGGGAGATCGGGGTCGAAGAGGATGCGTTTGGGCTGTTTGAAGCGGGCGAGGTTTTCTCCGAGCGCGGTGAGGATGTCCTTTTCCGTCAGACGCGCGCCGACTTCGGCGACCACCACGGCGACCGCCGCTTCGCCCAGATCGGGGTGGGGAAGGCCGATGACGGCGCTTTCCACCACGCCTGGCAAGGCGTCGATCACCGCTTCCACTTCCTTGGGATAGACGTTGAGGCCGCCGGTGATGATGAGATCCTTGTCGCGGCCGACGATGGTCAGATAGCCGTCTTGGTCGATGACGCCCAAATCGCCAGTGATGAAGAGGCCGTCGGGGCGGAAGGCCTCGGCCGTTTTCTCGGGGTTGCGCCAATAGCCGGCAAAGACATTAGGGCCCTTGACCTCGATGGTGCCGATTTCGCCCCGAGAAAGCCTGGCCCCCGAGGCGGCGTCGACGATGCGCAGGGCGACATCGGGCAAGGCAAAGCCCACCGTCCCGGCCCGGCGCTCGCCGTCGTAGGGGTTGGAGGCGTTCATGCCGGTCTCCGAGAGCCCATAGCGTTCCAGTATGGCGTGGCCGGTGCGCGCCTGGAAGGCGCGATGGGTGTCGGCCAGCAAGGGGGCGGAGCCGGAGATGAAGAGGCGCATCCTCGACGCGGCTTCGCGGGTGAGGCCGGGGTGGGCCAGCAGGCGGATGTAGAAGGTCGGCACGCCCATCAG
>JBDTIW010000080.1:0-6685 GCA_039936215.1 Caulobacteraceae bacterium
GGCGATCCAATCACTGGCCGGACGGGTCGCTTCGCGATTGGAGGTGACCCCGGCCGACGTTCGCGTCGCCATCGACGAGGCCCGATCGGGCGCCCCCGGACAGGGCGTGGCCAGCCGGCGCGGCTCGGTCGCCGCCAAGACCGCGGCGCAAGCGCGCTATCTCGAGGCCCTGGCGGGGCATGACCTGGTTTTCGGACTTGGCCCAGCGGGCACCGGCAAGACCTTCTTGGCGGTGGCTCATGGCGCCAGCCTGCTTCGATCGGGGCAGGTGGAGCGGTTGGTGGTCACGCGTCCTGCCGTCGAGGCCGGCGAGCGCCTGGGCTTTCTGCCGGGCGACCTGACCGAAAAGGTCGATCCCTATATGGCTCCGGTGTGGGAGGCGATGATCGACATTCTCGGCGCCGATGGATTGCGCCGACGGCGCGAGCGCGGGGAAATCGAGGTCGCCCCGATCGCCTTCATGCGCGGGCGCACGCTGGCCCACGCCTTCGTCATCGTCGATGAGGCGCAGAACACCTCGCGCCTGCAGATGAAGATGGTCCTCACCCGCCTGGGTGAAGGTTCGCGCATGGCGGTGACCGGCGACCCGAGCCAGGTCGATCTGGTCAATCCGGCCGATTCGGGCCTGGCCCACGCGGTGTCGATCCTGGACGGGGTCGAGGGTGTCGCCATCGCCCGCTTTTCCGTCGCCGACGTGGTTCGCCACCCCCTCGTCGGCCGCATCGTCGAAGCCTATGACGCCGACGCCGCCCGCCCCCGCCATGATTGACGTCGAGATCGAAGACGCGGCCTGGACGGCGGCCGTGCCGGACGCGGCGGCCCTGGCCCGCCAGGCGGCCATGGCCGCGGCCCGCCCCCGCGCCGAGGAGACCATCGCTATTCTGCTGACCGACGATGAGACCGTGCGCGCCCTCAACCGCCGTTTTCGGGGCCAGGAGGCGGCGACCAATGTGCTGTCGTTTCCCGCCACGGTGAGCCACGCCGATCATCTGGGCGATATCGCCCTGGCCTTCGGCGTGTGCGCGCGGGAAGCGGACGAACAGGCCAAGCCCTTGGCCGACCATCTGCGCCATCTGGTCATTCATGGCGTCCTGCATCTCATGGGTTATGATCACGTCGCCGGGGACGAGGCCGAGACGATGGAGGCGATCGAGCGCGATCTCCTGGCCGCCCTCGGCGTCGCCGATCCCTACGCGTCCGACCGCTTCACGCCCGACCCCCTAGTTCAGGGAGACCATGTCCAGCCCCGCCGATGATGAGACGCCGCGTCCCGCGAAGAAACGGGGCGTCTTGCTGACGGTCTTGTCCTGGATCGGACGGCGGCGGCGCGGCTGGCGGACGCGCGCCGATCGCGACGCCCGGTCCCAGGCCGGCGCGGACCTCATGGACCAGGCCGAGGCTTTCCAGAGCCTCAGCGTGGCCGATGTCATGACCCCGCGCGCCGACATCATGGCGGTGGAGCTTTCGGCGTCCTTCGAGACCCTGGTGGGCGCCTTCACCGACAGCGAACACTCGCGCCTGCCCGTCTATCGCGAAACCCTAGACGATCCGGTGGGCGTGGCCCACCTCAAGGACGTGTTCAAGTTGCTCGCCGGACCCGCCGGCGGGCGCGGCGGCGAAGGGGCCGTGCTGCCCAGGTTGAAGCGCGAGACCCTCTATGTTCCGGCCTCCATGCGCGCCGCCGACCTCATGGTGCGGATGCAGGCCAGCCGCATCCACATGGCCATGGTCATCGACGAATTCGGCGGGGTGGACGGGCTGGTCACTCTCGAGGACGTCATCGAGGCGGTGGTGGGTGAGATCGACGACGAGCACGACGAGGCGGCCGCCATCCAGATCGTCGCCCGCGCCGGCGGGGTGTTCGAGATCGACGCCCGCGTCGCCCTGGACGAACTGGAGGCGGCGCTCGGCCGCAGCCTCGTGACCCTGGACATGGACGAGGATATCGACACCGCCGCCGGCTTGGTCAGCGCCTTGGCCGGGCGGGTCCCCCAGCGCGGCGAGGTGATCGCCCACCCGGCCGGCCTCGACTTCGAGATCACCGACGCCGATCCGCGTCGGGTCAAGCGCCTGCGCCTGCGGCCGGCCATGACGGCCACTCCGCCGAGCGCGGTCGGCCGTGGCTGAGGGTATGGTGGAGGGTCGCCGGGTCTGGGCGATGCGCGCCGCCGCCCTGATCGCCGGGACGGCCGCCGCCTTCGCCCAGCCGCCTTGGGGATTTCTGCCGGGCCTGCTCGGCTATGGGCTGATGCTCTGGCTCGTCGACCGTTCGGCGTCGCCGCGCCCCCTGCGATCGGCCTTCGTGCTCGGCTGGCTGACCGGCGTGGGTTATTTCGTGGTCTCGGTGTGGTGGATCGCCGAACCGTTTCAGATCGACGCCAAGGAACAGGGCTGGATGGCCCCTTTCGCGGTGATCTTTGTCTCCATGTTCATGGCCCTCTTCTGGGGCGGCGCGGCGCTCGCCTATCGAGCTCTGGCCGGCGGGGGCGTCGCCCGAGTGCTCCTGTTCGCCGCCACCCTGTCGCTGTTCGAATGGCTGCGCGGCCACATCCTGACCGGCTTTCCCTGGGACCTGCCGGGTGAGACTTGGGGCGCGGGATCAGCGCCTTCCCAGGTCGCCGCCCTGTTCGGTGTCTATGGCCTGACCTGGATCACCCTGGCGGCCTTCTGCGCCCCGGCGGTCATTCGCGAAGGCTGGCGGGGGCGCGGCGCGGTGATCCTCGCGGCGCTGACGGTGATCGCTCTCTTCGGGTTCGGCGCGGCGCGTCTGGCCGGCGCGCCGGCCGCCAGGTCCGCCGGTCCCTGGGTGCGTGTCGTCCAGGCCGACGTGAAGCAGGAGAACAAGTACGACCAGCGGCTGTTCGCCGACATCGTCGGCCGCTACACGGGCCTGACCGCGCGGCCCTCGGCGAGGGTCCCCGACATCGTCGTCTGGCCCGAAGGAGCCATTCCGGCCGCCCTCAACGACTATCTCGCGCCGGGCGCCTGGACCCATGACGCCATCGCCGGCGTGCTCTCGCCCGGCCAGACCCTGCTCCTGGGCGGCTATCGCTATGGCGATGACCGCGCCGGAGCGCCGGTGATCTACAACAGCCTGGCGGTGGTGCGGAAGGTCGGAACCGATCTCGCCGTCACCGGCGTCTATGACAAGTTCCGCCTCGTCCCATTCGGCGAATTCATGCCCCTCGACACGCTGGCCGCGCGCCTGGGGATCAAGCAGTTGGTGCATGTGGGCGACGGCTTCGCGCCCGGTCCGCCGCCCCGGCCCATGCGCCTTGACGGCCTGCCGCCGGTTCAGCCCCTGATCTGCTACGAAGCCCTCTATTCCGGCTTCACCCGCGCCGGCGCCAGGGCGAGCGGCCTGCGCGCCGCCTGGATCGTCAACATCTCCAACGACGCCTGGTTCGGCACGGCCAGCGGTCCGGTCCAGCACCTCAACATGGCCAGCTACCGGGCCATCGAGGAGGGCCTGCCCATGGTCCGCGCCACCCCCACCGGCATCAGCGCCTTCATCGACGCCTTCGGCCGAATCGTGCCCGGCGAGCGTCTGGGCGAAGGCGCCTTCGGCGTCATCGACGCGCCCCTGCCGCCGGCGCTGGGGCCGACCCTGTTCGACCGTTGGGGCGACGGGGCGTTCTGGGCGATGCTGATCGTGTCGCTGGTCGGGGCGAACTTCGCGTGGGTTTCAGCTCTCCGAATTAAATGGCCAAATCACTCCCCTCCCATCGGTGGCGGGGAGGGGGGAGGGGGCTTTTAGATGCTTCGTCCCCTTCGAACCTTCGGCCGGATCAAGGCGCGGCCGATAAAGCCGCGCCAGGCGGCCCTGATGACGGACCTGTTGCCGAAGATGGCGACGCCGACCGACCCGTTCGATCCCCGGACCCTGGCGCCGAACGCGAAGGAAGTCTGGCTGGAGATCGGTTTTGGCGGTGGCGAGCACTTGGCGGCCCAGGCGGCGCGGCGACCGGAGGCTCTCTTCCTCGGCGCCGAGCCATTCCTCAACGGCGTCGCCAGCGCGCTGCGTCATATTGACGAGCGCGGTCTCGAAAACGTGCATCTCCACGCCGGCGACGCGCGCGAACTCATGGCGCTCTTGCCGGCGGCGAGTCTCGATCGGCTGTTCCTGCTCTTTCCCGACCCGTGGCCCAAGACGCGCCACCACAAGCGCCGGCTGGTGGGCGCCGAATTCATCGACGAGGCGGCGCGGATCTTGAAAGCTGGGGCGAGTCTTCGCTTCGCCACCGACTGGGCCGACTACGCCAACTGGACGCTGGAGAGATTCCTGAAGTCCGATGCTTTCGATTGGATGGCCGAGGTCGCCGACGACTGGCGCCGCGCCCCCGCCGACCACGTCGCCACCCGCTATGAGGAAAAGCGCCTGGGCGACTGCGCGCCGGTATGGCTGGAATTCGAGCGACGGTAGAGCGTCCGAGAGGCTTTGCCTCGATTTTCGCCGCCGGCTCGTCCACAAGGCGCCCATGAAGTTTCTCGACCAGTGCAAGATCTACATCCGCTCGGGCGACGGCGGGGCTGGCGCGGTGTCGTTCCGGCGCGAGAAGTTCATTGAATACGGTGGCCCGGACGGCGGCGACGGCGGGCGTGGCGGCGATGTGTGGGTCGAGGCGGTCGAAGGGCTGAACACCCTGATCGACTACCGCTATCACCAGCATTTCAAGGCCAAGACCGGCGGTCACGGCATGGGCCGCAACCGCTCTGGCGCGGCGGGGCCGGACGCGACGCTCAAGGTCCCGGTGGGAACGCAGGTGTTCGAGGAGGACCAGGAAACCCTGATCGCCGATCTGGACCGCGAGGGGGTGCGCGTGCGCCTGGCCGGCGGCGGCAACGGCGGCTTTGGCAACACCCACTTCAAGGGACCGATCAACCAGGCTCCCCGGCGCGCCAATCCCGGTCTGGCGGGAATCGAGAAATGGATCTGGCTGCGCCTCAAGCTGATCGCCGACGTGGGTATCGTGGGCCTGCCCAATGCCGGCAAGTCCACCTTCCTGGCCGCCGCCTCGGCCGCGACGCCGAAGATCGCCGACTATCCCTTCACCACTCTCGCGCCGCACCTGGGGGTGGTGGACCTGTCGTCCGGCGAGCGGTTCGTGATGGCCGACGTGCCGGGTCTCATCGAAGGGGCTTCGGAAGGCGCTGGCCTCGGCATCCGCTTTCTGGGTCACATCGAGCGCACCGCCGTGCTGATCCACATGCTGGACGCCACCGGCGACGATCCGGCGGGCGCCTGGTGTGCCATCCGCGCCGAACTGGCCGCCTATGGCGAGGGCCTGTCGGAAAAGCCCGAACTCATCGCCCTCAACAAGGTCGACGCCCTGGATGGGCCGGCGCGGGCGGAAAAGGCGGCGCAAATCACCAAGGCGGCGGGCGCCGCCCCCTATCTGATCTCGGCCGTGTCCGGAGAGGGGGTCCGCGATCTGCTGCGCGCCGCCCACGCCAAGGTGCGCGAACGCGATACGGCGGCGCCGGCGGGCGAGGCGGCGGACTCCTGGCGGCCATGAAAACCCTCTAGCCATGCGCCTTGGTTTCCATCTGGCTGCCGGTCTGCGGGTCGGCCTCTATGGCGGTTCGTTCGACCCCGCCCACGGCGGCCATGCCCATGTCGCCGACACCGCGCTCAGGCGGCTGGGGCTGGACCGGGTGATCTGGCTGGTGTCGCCGGGCAATCCCTTGAAAGGGGGCCGCGAAACCCACAGCCTGGAGCGCCGCCTGGCCGGCGCGGCGCGCCTGGCGCGCGGGCCGCGATCCATCGCCTCCGACGCCGAGCGGCGGCTGGGATCGCGCTGCACCCTCGATACGGTGCGCCGCCTCAAGGCCCGCTTTCCCGGCGTGCGGTTCGTGTGGATCATGGGGGCCGACAATCTGGCCGCCTTCCATACTTGGCATGGCTGGACGCGAATCATGCGCGAAGTTCCGGTGGCCGTGGTTTCGCGTCCGGGCGTTGCGGTGAACAGCCGTCTCTCCCCCATGGCCCGGCGCTTTGCCGGCGAGCGGCTGGCCAGCGGCGCGGCGCGGCGCCTGGCGACCACGCCCCCGCCGGCGTGGATCTATCTCACCGCGCCTCTACACCCCGCCTCCTCGACCGCCCTTCGCAATTCCACCTGACCCCAGGCCCCGCGCGTGCTATGACCCACCGGCAAGACCCCGCGAAAGGATCATCCAGCTGAACCGTGAACCCGCGCCCAGCGCGCCCGAGGCGCCCGCACTCCAGACGCCTCCCGCCGGCGCGCCGTCCCGCGACGATCCCGCCGGCCGCACGGCGTTGGAAACCCTGATCCTGCATCGCCTGGACGACGAAAAAGCCCACGACATCGTCTTCATCGACCTCAAGGACAAAAGCTCCTTCGCCGACGCCCTGGTCATCGCCTCGGGCCGTTCGCACCGGCACGTGGGGGCCATGGCCGACCATCTGCTGCGGGCGCTCAAGGACGCCGGCCACGGCAAGGCGCGGGTCGAGGGCCTGCCCTATTGCGACTGGGTGCTGATCGACGCCGGCGACGTGATCGTCCACCTCTTCCGCCCCGAAGTGCGCTCCTTCTACAACATCGAGAAGATCTGGTCGGTGGATTCGCCCCACCGGATCGCGGCTCACTGAGGCGCCGTTGAAAATAACCCTCCTCTGCGTCGGCAAGCTCGGCCAGAGCGCCGAGGCGGGACTGGCCTTGGACTA
>JBDTIW010000081.1:0-5029 GCA_039936215.1 Caulobacteraceae bacterium
CCGGGCGTTAACCATTTGCCCCGCCTAAATCGTTCCGCGCGGCTTATCGCCGATCGGTAGGGAGGCTTTCTTCAAGATGCGCGTATTGTTGATCGAGGACGACCGCGCGGTGGCGCGCGGCATCGAGCTGATGCTCAAGTCGGAAGGCTTCAACGTCTATACCACCGACCTTGGCGAAGAAGGCGTCGATCTTGGCAAGATCTACGACTACGACCTCATCCTGCTCGATCTGAACCTCCCCGACATGAGCGGCATGGACGTCCTGCGCAATCTGCGGGTGGGCAAGATCAATACCCCGGTGATGATCCTCTCGGGCAGCTCGGAAATCGACACCAAGGTCAAGACCCTCGGCGGCGGAGCCGACGACTATATGACCAAGCCGTTCAACAAGGACGAGCTGGTGGCCCGCATCCACGCCGTGGTGCGCCGCTCCAAGGGCCACGCCCAGTCGGTGATCCGCACCGGCGAGATCGCCGTCAACCTCGACGGCAAGACGGTGGAGGTGAACGGCATGCGGGTGCATCTCACCGGCAAGGAATACCAGATGCTGGAGCTGCTCTCCCTGCGCAAGGGGACCACACTCACCAAGGAGATGTTCCTCAACCACCTCTACGGCGGCATGGACGAGCCGGAACTGAAGATCATCGACGTGTTCATCTGCAAGCTGCGCAAGAAGCTCAAAGCCGCCGCCCGCGACCACCACATCGAAACCGTCTGGGGCCGCGGCTACGTCCTGCGCGATCCGATCGAGGACAAGGCGGCGGCGTGAGGGCATAGACGGTCGGGCATTGGGTGGTCGCCGGACGCCCGCGATGATGGAAAGACAGACGCCCCCATGCCCCGACTGACCGCCCTCCTCGCCTGCCTGGCCGCCGCTTTCGTCCTGTTCTACGCCGCCGCCCGAACCCCCGCTCCCCTGCCCACCACCGCGCCGGCCGGCGTGTTTTCGGCCGGGCGGGCGATGATCGACGACGCGGCCATGGCCGCGGTTCCCCATCCGGTCGGCTCGGCCGCCAACGCCAAGGTGCGCGACTATCTGATCGGCCGCATGACGGCGCTGGGCCTTTCGCCGCAAGTCCAGCGCGCCCAGAGTTGGCGCGCCAAGCAATTTGGCGGCGAGACCTTTGTCGGCGGGGCCGATGTGGAAAACATCGTCGGCGTCCTGCCCGGCGTCGACCGCGCCCTGCCCGCCGTCGCCCTGATGGCCCACTACGACAGCGTCCCCGGATCGCCCGGGGCGGCCGACGACATCGCCAGCGTTTCGGCCATCCTGGAGATCGTGCGGGCCATCGAGACCGCTGGGCCGCCGGCCCGCGACGTCATGGTGGTGATCACCGACGGCGAGGAGGCGGGCCTTCTGGGCGCCAACGCCTTCTTCGCGTCCAATCCCCTGGCCGCCCATGTGGGCTTCATCTTCAACATGGAGACCCGAGGCGGCGGCGGGCGGGCCAACATGTTCGAGACCGGGGCCATGAACGGCGGCGCCATCGACCTCTATCGCGCCACCGCCGCCCGGCCGGCCAGCACCTCCCTGTCGGTGTTCGTCTACCAGCTGCTCCCCAACGACACCGACTTCTCTATCGCCAAGGCGAAGGGTTACGCCGGTTTCAACTATGCCTTCATCGGCCGCCAGTTCGACTACCATGCGCCCAGTTCCACCGTCGCCGCCCTCGACCCGGGCTCGGTGCAGCATATGGGCGACGAGGTGCTGGGAACCGCCAGGGCGCTGGCCTTTTCGCGCACCCTGCCGGCCAAGGCGCCCGACAAGGTCTATGCCGACCTGTTCGGTCTTTTCGTCATCGCCTATCCGCCGGCCGGCGGGTGGCTGGCCCTGGCCGGCGCCGCCCTCCTGATCGGCGTGGGGGCTTGGCGGGCGCGGCGGGCCGGCGCGTTTTCCTGGCCGGACGTCTTCAAGGGCGCCGCGGCGACGGCGTTGCTGCTCATCGCCGCCGCCGCGGCGCTGTGGCTTACCCGCCACCTCACTGGCGTGGGCTTCGGTTTCACCGAACAGAGGCCGATCCTGGCCCGCTTCCCCCTGTTCGAGGCGGCCATGGCGGCCAGTTCGCTGGGCGTGGTCCTGCTCGACGCCGCGCTTCTGGCTCGCGGACGGACACGCCTGGCCGGAGTGTGGACCGGGCTGATGCTCACCGCGCTTGCCGCCGCCCTGGCCCTGCAGGTCGCCGCACCGACCATCGCCTTCGTGGTCGCCTGGCCGCTGATCGGCGCCGGCGCGGTGAGCGCCCTGACCGGCGCCGGGGCGGCGCGCGGCAGGATCGTCGGCGCTCTGGGCCTGGCGATCGCGGCGGTCACGCTCGGCTGGCTGGGCGGCCTGTTCCATGGCGTCCTGCAGGGGCTGGATATTCCGCAGGCCCCGGCCGCCATCGTCTGGCTGGCCGCCCTGACGCTGTGGCCCTTGGCGTGGCCGGCGAGCTTCGAGCGCCGCCGCTGGGCGCCCGGCGCCCTGGCCCTGGTCGCCGGCCTCGCCATCGCCCTCTTCATGCGATCCACCAGCCCCTGGTCGCCCCGCCATCCCCAGGCCGCCGAGCCGCTTTATGTGGTCGATGCCGGGGCCGGCCGCGCCTGGCGCGCCAGTCCGGTGGCCCTAGGTCCCTGGAGCCGCGCCGTACT
The DNA here is from genome assembly GCA_039936215.1 of Caulobacteraceae bacterium. GTDB lineage: Bacteria > Pseudomonadota > Alphaproteobacteria > Caulobacterales > Caulobacteraceae > Acaudatibacter. The sequence continues at coordinate 2,629 of JBDTIW010000081.1, forward strand.
GACCGCCGACGGCGGGACGATCGGCGTCCTTCGTATGGCCGGCCTTCCCCGGCCCATCGCCGCCGCCCCGGCCCGCGTCGTGCCGGTGGCCGCCCCGGCCATTACCGTGGAGCGCGCCGCCGACGGAACCGTCACCTTGCGCGCGCCCTGGGCGGCGGACATGCTGGCCCTGCGACTCGACCTCCGATCCGACACCCTGGTCACGGGCGCGAGCATCGACGGCCAGCCGGCCCCGATCCTCGGCGCGCCCGGCCGCTGGACCCATTTGCGCTGGCAGGCGGCTCCGGAAGGCCTCACCGTCTCCTTCAAGCCGGCGGGGCCTGGCTACCTTGAGATGCGCTGGTCCCAATACCTCGCGGGCTGGCCGCCGGCCGCCACGCCCCTGCCCCCCCTGCCGGCCGACGTCATGGCCTGGGACATGGCCGGCGCGACAGTGGCGTCAGGCGCCCGGCGCTTGGCGATCTAGGCTTCCGAACGGGCTCCTATTGCACCGTCACGGCGACGGCGCTTGAGGCTATGCCGTTGACGACCGCCTGCAAGTTGCTGGGGCCGGTGTCGCACGGCTGTTCCCAGGCCGGCGGGGTGGCTGCGGGCATGTCGAAGCGGGCGTGGGTGTCGGCGTGGTCGTGCATGCGCGCGAAGCAGACATGACCGCTGGCCACATTGGTGATCCGCACCATCGGATAGTTGGAAGCCATCTGGGCGTCGTCGCCATAGGCCGCGCCGTTCGACACGCCGTGGAAGCGCTTTCCGCTCATCACGTAGTTGGCCTGCCCACGCGTCAGGGTGGCGCTCACGTGCTTGACCACCGGTTCCCAGGCCTTCTTGGGGGCGCCCTTGGGGGTGTAGATTTCCACATCGCTGACGGCTTGGCCGGCGCTCCACAGAATCTGACCGGTGGGCAGCACCAGCATCCGCCCCTGATAGGCCGCCACCATCGGCGCCGTGACGGGTTCGTTCACCCGCACGAGGGTCGTGCCATTGTACTCGAAGAAGTGCGATGGCGCGCAGAACGGCGAAGGCGGCGAGCCGCAGGCGTAGCCTGGACTGGCCTGCACCAGCACATTGCCGCCGGGCAGAATCGCCGCCGGCCCATCGTTGACGTCATATTGGCCCCCGGAAATGGCCGGGAAGTCGGGCCCCGCCGTCCATGTGCCCGTCGCGGCGGCGTAGAGCGCCGTATGCCCCACGCACGAGACCAAGGAGCACGAGCTGGACCCGCTCTGGTAGACGTTGCCGTCCGGCAGGCGAATGGCCGGGCCGATTTCGTGCGAGCCGGGATCGACCAGCGGGCTGGGTGCGGTCCCGGTGGCCACCCAGGCGCCGGTGGACGGAGAATAGAGTTCGGCCGGCGAGTTGGCGCCAAGCGAGCGGTTGGCGTCCACCGTCAGGACATCGCCGATGGCCAGCGGCGTCCAGCCTTCCTCGTCGTTGCTGTCGGCCTTGCCGGTTCCGGTGGGCGTCCAGGTGACGCTGGTCGCCGGCAGAGGCGCGACGACGCCGATCGCCTGCAACTTGCCCTGGACGGTCTGCAACATGTAATCGCCATTGGGCAGAACGACGCTGGCCGCGTCGCCAATCTGCCCCCAGCCCGACGGGGCGGGCACCGATGTCCAGCTGTTGGCGACCGGATCGTAGAGCGCGCCGAGCTTGGTGAACGCCGGCGAACACGACGCGCCGTTATACTCGCCGCCGTTGACGATCAGGCGGCCGTCGAGGAGGACCGACGAAGCATAGTAGAGGGGCGAGTAACCGGCCGGCAGGGTGGCCATCAGGAGCCAGGAGCCGCCCACATAGCCGCCGGTGGCGTCCGGGGTCAGCCGATACCAGTTGGGCGTGCACTGGTCGTGCATGAGAACCGTACCGTCGGTGAGCAGCAACGCCGTTTCGGGCGAAGCGCCGGGGAAGGGCGCGGTGACCTTGGTCCAGGTTCCCGAAACCCCTGGCGGCGCGCCCGTGTAGGGGGCCAGCATCGGCCCGACGTGTCCGCCGGGATGAGCGGGCCGTTCGGCCATGGCCGCCGCCGGAAGAAGGCTCGCGCTCGCCGCCAGCAGCAGGCCGCGGGCAAATCGCCGGTTCGAAATCATCGTCAGTCTCCCTAAAATTTCTCGTTGTCTCGACGATAGTCCGCTCGACGCTGGGTTGGAAAGCCCAGACGCGCAAAAAGCCCAGACGTGCAAAAAGGCGGCCGGCATTCCAGCACGAGGCGTTCCGATCATGATGAAATCATCGCAAGCCGGGCAAACCCCGCCATCACCATCTTCCACAACCCCGCCTGCGGAACTTCACGCACCGTCCTGGCCGCCATCCGCGAGGCCGGTCATGAGCCCAAGGTGGTGGACTATCTCAAGGCCGGTTGGCGGCGCGATGAGTTGGCGGACCTCCTGCGGCGCATGGGCCT
>JBDTIW010000082.1:0-8881 GCA_039936215.1 Caulobacteraceae bacterium
GTGCCCTCCTCCATGGTGGGCGACAGGGCCGGCATCAGGATGTCGGTCACGAGGCCTCCTTTGAAAGATGCGCCAGTTCGCCGGCGTGACGCTCCCAGTCACGGCCTTCGAAGTTTGAGACGGTGATTTCCAGCGCCGAAAGGTCGTCCAGGCAATGGGCGTTGATCGACCAGCCGTCGGGGTTGGAGCGCGGCCGGTAAAAGCTCTTGACCCCGCACACCTGGCAGAACAGGTGGCGGGCGGTGTGGGTGTTGAAGGTATAGGTGGTCAGCTGATCGGCGCCGGCGGTCAGGCGAAACCGGTTTTCCGGGACGATGACGTGCAGAAAGCCGGTCTTGGCGCAGATCGAGCAGTTGCAGTCCTGGGCCTCGATCTCCCGCGGCAAGGCCGCCTCGAACCGCACGGCGCCGCAGTGACAGCCCCCGGCGCGCCAGATGTTCCCCTCCCCCGCGCTCATCGGTAGCATACCGCCTTGGCGGCGCTGACGACCTTGGCAACCGAGGGCAGGGACAGGGCTTCGAGGTTCGCGGCGTAGGGCAGCGGCACGTCTTCCTGATGGACGCGGGCCGGCGGGGCGTCCAGCCAGTCGAAGGCGTGCTCGACGACCCGCGCCGCCACCTCGGCCCCGACCCCGAACGGACCCCAGCCCTCCTCGATGGTCACCAGCCGGCCGGTCTTCTTGACGCTCTCGACGACCGTCTCATGATCGAGCGGGCGCAGGGTGCGAAGGTCGATGACCTCGGCCTCGATGCCGTCGACGGCCAGTTCCTCGGCCGCCTGCAGGGCCAGCCCCACCCCCCGCGCGTGGGTGACCAGGGTGACCCCGTCGCCGGCCCGGCGGATCTTGGCCTTGCCGATCGGAACCAGCCAGTCGGCCACGTCGGGCACCTCGAACTCGTGGCCGTAGAGCATTTCGTGCTCGAGGAAGACCACCGGATTGGGATCGCGGATGGCCGATTTCAGCAGGCCCTTGGCGTCGGCGGCGTCATAAGGGGCGACGACCTTGAGTCCCGGCACATGGCCGTACCAGCTCGAATAGTCCTGGCTGTGCTGCGCCCCCACCCGAGCCGCCGCTCCGTTTGGGCCTCGGAACACTACCGAACAGCGGATCTGACCGCCGGACATATAGAGGGTCTTGGCGGCGGAATTAATAATATGGTCAATGGCCTGCATGGCGAAGTTGAACGTCATGAACTCGACGATGGGCTTGAGCCCCGCCATGGCCGCTCCGACGCCCAGGCCGGCAAAGCCGTATTCGGTGATCGGCGTATCGATCACCCGCCGCTCGCCGAACTCCTGCAACAGGTCGCGGCTGACCTTGTAGGCCCCCTGATACTGCGCCACCTCCTCGCCCATCAAAAATACGGTGTCGTCGCGCCGCATCTCCTCGGCCATGGCGTCGCGCAGGGCGTCGCGGACAGTGGTCTTGGTGAAGGTTGTGTTGGCCGGGAGGTCGGGGTCGGCGGCGGCGGGCTGAGGGGTTGAGGCCGCCCCCTCCACCGCTTCGCGGTCCCCCTCCCCTTTTGGCGGAAGGGGGAGGATCACTGGCGCTTCGTCTTTCTTGCTCCTCCCCTGCGAAGCGGGGGAGGGTGCCCGCGAAGTGGTGGAGGGGGCGAGCGGCGGCGAATCTTTCTCCCCCTCCCCTTTCATCCGCGCGATCGGCGCGTTGACCTTGACCCCTTCGGTCCCCTCATCGACCAGCAGGGCGCCGATGACGCCCTCATCGACCGCCTCGACCTCCATCGTCGCCTTGTCGGTCTCGATCTGGGCGATCACGTCGCCGGACTTGACGGTGTCGCCCACCTTGACGTGCCATTTGGCCAGTGTGCCCTCCTCCATGGTGGGCGACAGGGCCGGCATCAGGACGTCGGTCACGCGGCGGCCTCAAGATAGACGTCGGTGTAGAGTTCGGCCGGATCGGGCTCGGGGGTGGTGCGGGCGAATTCGGCGGCGTCGGCGACGATGGCCTTCACCTCGGCGTCGATGGCCTTCAAGGACTCCTCGTCGGCCAGGTGGGCCGCTTCCAGCCGGTCCTGCATCAGCTCGATGGGATCGCGCGTCTTGCGCACCGCGTCGATCTCCTCGCGGGTGCGGTACTTGCCCGGATCGCTCATCGAATGGCCGCGATAGCGATAGGTCTTCATTTCCAGGATGATCGGACCCTTGCCGGATCTGGCGTGTTTGGCGGCCTTCAGGCCCGCTTCGCGCACCGCCGTCACATCCATGCCGTCCACTTCCTCGCCCAGGATATTGAAGCTGTCGCCGCGCCGATGGAAGCACGTCTGAGCGGAGGAGCGCTCGGTGCTGGTGCCCATGGCGTACTGATTGTTCTCGATCACATAGACCACCGGCAGGGCCCACAGCGCCGCCATGTTGAAACTCTCATAGACTTGGCCCTGGTTGGCCGCCCCATCGCCGAAATAGACGAAGGCCACCCTGCCATCGTCGCGATAACGGTTGGCCAGGGCCAGGCCCGTGCCCAGGCTCACCTGCGCCCCGACGATCCCGTGGCCGCCATAGAAGCCGGCCTGGGTGGAGAACATGTGCATCGAGCCGCCCTTGCCGGCCGACGCTCCGGCGGCGCGCCCGGTCAATTCGGCCATCACGGACTTGGGATCCATGCCGGCGGCCAGCATGTGGCCGTGCTCGCGATAGCCGGTGATCACCTGGTCGCCGGCCTGCTTGACCGACTGCATGCCCACCGCGATGGCTTCCTGGCCGATGTAGAGATGGCAGAAGCCGCCGATCAGGCCCATGCCGTAGAGCTGTCCGGCCCGCTCCTCGAAGCGGCGGATGAGCAGCATGGAGCGATAGAAGCCGAGCAGCTCCGCCTTGTCGGCGGCGCCCTTGCCGGGTTCCTTCTTCGCCGCCGCCCGCCGCGCCATGCGATCGCCTCCAAAGCCCCCAACTCCGCCGGCCGAACCGTCAGCCGTGGGCGGGAGCCGCGCGGATCACATAGTCCCTGGGATCGGTAAAGCCTAGCAGGACGTGCGCCCTCTCCTCCAGCAGGTCGGCCGACAGGCTCTCGTCGCGCAGGAAGCGGGCGCGCGCCTCCAGATCCATCCGCTTGAGCCGCAAGCGCCTGAGCTCGTCCTGTTTTTCGGCCAGCATTTCCTGGCGCTGGCGCGACAGCAGCAGGCCCCGCTCGCCGGTCAGGGCGTGAAAGCCGAAATAGAAGATCAGGCAGGCCAGGATGGCGGTGGGCAGATAGGTTTGAAGGCGAAAGACCATCAGCGACTCAAGGGCTTGCGGCGGGCATGTTCATTTGAGCCTGGGCACGCTTAACGCGGTGCTAACGCCAGGCGCTTGACCGCCCCCCGCCCGCCATAGACCGCCTGATCGCCCAGTTGCTCCTCGATGCGCAAAAGCTGGTTGTATTTGGCCAGCCGGTCGGAGCGGGCCAGGGAGCCGGTCTTGATCTGCCCGCAGTTGGTCGCCACCGCCAGATCGGCGATGGTCGCATCCTCGGTCTCGCCTGAGCGATGGCTCATCACCGCGGTGTAGGCGGCGCGGTGGGCCATATCGATGGCGTCGAGGGTCTCCGAAAGGGTGCCGATCTGATTGACCTTGATCAGGATCGAGTTGGCCAGTCCCTTCTCCAGGCCCATAGCCAGGCGCTTGGGGTTGGTGACGAAGAGATCGTCGCCGACCAACTGGATCTTGCCGCCCAGTTCGCGGGTGATCAGCGCCCAGCCCTCCAAGTCGTCCTCGGCGCAACCGTCCTCGATGGAGACGATGGGAAAGCGCGCAACGAGGCCCGCGTAATAGTCGACCAGACCGGCCTGATCGAGGATTTTACCTTCACCTTCAAGCCGGTAGCGGCCGTCCCTGAAAAACTCGCTGGCGGCGGGATCGAGGGCCAGGTTGAAGTCCTCGCCGGCCCGGTAGCCGGCCCCCTCGCCCGCTTTCACGATGAAGGCCAAGGCTGCCTCGGCGCTGGCCAGGTTGGGGGCGAAACCGCCCTCGTCGCCGACGTTGGTGTTGTGGCCGGCGTCCTTCAGCGCCTTTTTCAGGGCATGGAAGATCTCGGCCCCCATGCGCAGGGCGTCGGAGAAGGTCTCCGCGCCGGTCGGCATGATCATGAACTCCTGGATGTCGATGGGATTGTCGGCATGGACGCCGCCGTTGATGATGTTCATCATCGGAACCGGCAGCACTCGCGCGGCCACGCCCCCGACGTATTTGTAGAGCGGCAAGCCGGCCGATTGGGCGGCGGCCTTGGCGGTCGCCAGGCTCACGCCCAGAATGGCGTTGGCGCCCAGCCGGCTCTTGTCCACCGTGCCGTCCAGTTCGATCAGCAGATTGTCCAGGCGCCGCTGATCCTCGGCTTCGGCCCCGCCGAGGGCGTCGAAGATATCGCCATTGACGGCCCCGACCGCCCCCAGCACCCCCTTGCCGCCATAGCGGGCTGGGTCGCCGTCGCGCCGCTCGGCCGCCTCGTGCGCCCCGGTGGACGCGCCCGACGGCACGGCGGCGCGCCCGAACGCCCCATCCTCCAAGGTCACGTCCACTTCGACCGTAGGGTTGCCCCGGCTGTCGAGAATCTCACGGGCAAGAATATCGACAATCTCGGTCATGCGCGGGTCCTTGAAACCGCCTGACGCGGCGCGGCGAGACTTAACCGAGGCCGGCGCCGAAGGGAACCGGCCGCGGCGCGATCAAATGGCCCTAGCGGAGGCGGCGACTCTAAGGGCATACAGCCGCGCGAAATCGCCGCTCATAGAAGCAAGGAACCGTTAAACCCATGAGACTTCTCGCCCTCGCCCTGCCGATCGCCATGGCCTCCATCCTGGCGCCGCCGGCGCTCGCCCAGGCGGCCCCGCCCGCCGTCGCCGCTTTACCGGACTCCCTGAAGGACCCCAAGGCTCAGGAAGGCTACATCGTCGGCTTTCAGATCGGCGCCCAGATGCGGACCAACGGCGTCGCGGTCGATCCCGAAGCGGTGGGCAAGGGCGTGCGCGACGGGCTCGCCAACGCCAAGCCGCAACTCAGCGAAGACCAGATGCGCGCCGCCATGGCCGGGTTCCAAGCGGAGATCAAGACCAAGCGCCAGGATATGGCGGCCAAGGACGCCCAGGCCGGCGTCGCCAACCGGGCCGCGGGCGCCGCCTTCCTCAAGGCCAACGGCGCCAAGCCCGGCGTCGTCACCCTGCCGAGCGGCTTGCAATACCTGGTCGTGAAGGCGGGGCCGGGCGCCAAGCCCAAGGCCGGCGACACGGTCACCTGCAGCTATCGCGGGACCCTCATCGACGGCACGGAGTTCGACAGCTCCGCCTCGCATGGCGGCCCGATCTCATTCCCGGTGACCGGCGTGATCCCGGGCTGGACCGAGGCCCTGCAACTGATGCCGGTCGGCTCCAAATGGCGGCTCTTCGTTCCCGCCGACCTGGCCTATGGCGACAAGGGCGCCGGCCCCAAGATCGGCCCCGGCGTCACGCTGGTTTTCGAGGTCGAACTGGTGTCGATCAAGGCCGGCCAGTAGGGGGCGAAACGCCGCTCAGTCTTCCTTAACCGTCAGAATCTGACGGCCCCGGTACATGCCGGTCTTCAGATCGATGTGGTGGGGACGGCGCAGTTCGCCGCTGTCCTTGTCTTCGATGTAGCTGTTGGCCGCCAGGGCATGGTGCGAGCGGCGCATGTTGCGCCGCGAGGGAGAGACTTTGCGTTTGGGGACGGCCATGGCGGTATCTTCTAGGGCTGGAAAATAAAGCGGCGGCCAAGAGCGGGCCGCCGACGTGAGCGCGGGTCTATGCCGCAAAACCCCCGCGCCTTCAAGACCCGGTCTTGAGCCGCTTCGGCGTGACGCGCGACCAGGCTAGGCGGATGAGGGTCGCGATCAGGTCTTCGTCAGCCGCCGCGGTGTCTACCAAGGTCGCCCCTTTGCGGCCCCAATAGCCTGGGACCGGTTCGATGAAGCCCGGGTGGGCCGCAACGAAATTATGCTGGTCCTCCGGGTCGAGCTTGACCATCACCCGCGGCCGATCCTCGCGCAGGGTGGCGAAGATCTTGCCGCCTACCCTGAAGGAGGGATTGCCGTGATGATCCGCCTCGACGGTCTCCGGCAGGGCCCAGGCGATGGCGCGAATGCGGTCGGGGGCTGTCATCTCAGCCCGAACTCCGCCGGCGTGACGACCTCCAGGCCGGGGAACAGGCCGCGCATGTGGCGCAGATTCCAGGTTACGATGGTGGGAACGGCGTGGACCACGGCGCTCTCGCCGATCAGCCGGTCATAGAGCCTCGCCCCCACGCCGCCGCCGGCCGCGAAGGAACGCACGGTGTCGAAGGTCTGCGCCGCCGTCAGGCCCATCAAGGTGGTCACCGCGCGCACGCTCTCCAGCGCCGCCCATGCCTCGTCGGCGGCCAAACCGAACGGTCCTTGCGCGCCGCCGCGCGTGAGGGTGGCGTAGGTCTCCGCATAGCTGTGGGCGGCGACCGCGAAGTCCGTCCGGGCCGGACCGGTCAGCAGAGCCAGGGACGGGGTGTGATGTTCGTGGGCGCGCGCCAGGATGGCGATCAGGACGTTGCTGTCGAGGAGCGCCCACGCGCTCAAGACGTCCCCTTGCGCACCGCCTTCAGGGCGGCGTTGGCCTCTTTCAGGTTCACGCTTTTCCCCTTCGCCGGGGCGACCAGGATCGGACCGCACCGGATCAGGCGGCCGACCGCGACCGCCGCGCCCGGCGGCGCGTAGCCGCGCAAGGCGTCCTCGACGACCTGGGTGGCGGTCATGCCGGTCGCTCTGGCCAGTTCATGCGCCCGCGCCCGCGCGAAAGCGGATCGGACATTGAACTGGATCGGCTCGGCGCGCGCCATCGTTCGACCCTCCTATTCGTTCTTTGGATAGCCATTTCGTATCTTGGCTACCCACGGAAGTCAAAACAGCCGATCCTACGCCAACCGGTTTGCGCCTCACGGCGGCGGCGATGGAGCTGGCGGCCAGGCGCCGAGCCAAGCGTCGCGCTCTTGGCCCGGCATTCATACCCGGTGCGCCGGGGCCTTGGTCAGTTGAGGTCGATGAGGCCGGTTATCGCGGTCGAATCGAAATTTTCATTGGCGTTGGCGTCGACCACGACGTTGATCGTGTCGTTCGTCGTCACGGGGATGGTGTACGTGAGGGGGGTGGTGGCGAGGGGGCCGCCGACGGGCGAGAAAAGAGTGCCGGTGGCGCCGGGGAGCAGGACGCCGTTGTGCTCGATCGACCGGGTGACGCCATCGCCGCCGTTCGGGTCGATGTCGGTGATCTGAGCCCTAAAGCTGGCCGATTGGTACGATCCTCCACCCAGTTTGGGCGGCACCAGGAAGGTCAGCACCGCCCTTACGCCGTTGCCGCCGGGATGCATGATCAGGGATTTCACCGGGATCGTGATCGCCGGGTGGCCGTTGGGGACCGACGTCCATTGCTGCAAGTTGTTATGGCGGGCAAAGATCGGAACATCGTTCTGCAAGGCAGGACTCGCTCACCCCCTGGTGATGCCGGGAATCATTGTGGGCCCCGCCAGGATGTTGAAAACCTCTTTGTCGGTCAACAGCGTCTCGACATTGCTGCTATCCCGCATCCGATACGACCAAAGGTTGGTCGCCACATTGGTGGGGTAGCCGAAGTCCGCAGAAAACAGAAACGGCATGGCGCGCGCTGGCGCCGCTACACCGGCCATGAGCACCGCGGCCAAGGCCACGCCGGCGGCGGACGCCACGGCGGAACGCGCCGATTTGGCCGGCGCGGTTGATTGGATTTTCGACATTTTCAGTCCCCTCTGTTGATGCCTGAATCCGCTTCCGGATCAGGCGTTTCCTCGGCCCCGGGCCCCTCCCGAACCCGGATACAGCTTATTTGACAAAACGCCGGCTGTCGCGTCAATAACTTGTCAATAGTTCGTCAATAATTCGCTACTGTCTGTACTGGGCAAAACGGGCGGAGCCGCTCAGGCAATTTGCCCGCGCGGCGCCCCGGGCATCGTTTGCCGTGGCCGCCACGCGTCGTGCGCCGGCGACGTGACTCCGCCGGTGTCGGCGGCGCCCCGGGCGCCGAGGGCGGACATAGCCTGGGTGAACAGGCCGGCGCTGGGCGGGGCGGCCCCGTCGTAGATGCCGGCGATCTTCGATCCCGGGGTCAGCAGGGTCTGGTAGGCGCCCAGGCGCATGGCGCCGCCCAGATCGTCGCCCTCGCGGCGCACCTCGCGGAGGTTTTCACAGGTCCATTCGGTCATCAGCCCAACCACCGGGCGTTCGTCTACCTCGATCCCTCAACGCAGCCTTTTGGCAGATATTCTGCCCCTACCTTATGTGAGACTCGCCGAAGTTCATCCGGATTGCGCGCCGGGCGCCCACAGGAGGTATCGAGAGCTTTGGAAGCGCGAGCGAACCAACACCCTTCGCGGGTGTCCGTGCGCATCTACCTGCCCGATCCGGCCCTGCGCGGCTATGTGACCTTCTACTATTTCGTCGAGGCGCGGGGGCCGATCCTCGATTTCCTTTATCCCGAATGGGGCAATGTCAGGCTGTCGCTGAGCGGCGACTGGACGGTGCTGAACGATGCGCGGGACGCCGGCATCCCGCACGACCGCGTCCTGTTCGGGCCGACCGATCGGCGCGGCCAGATCGTGACCGCCGGCGGGGCCACGGCGGGCTTCGGGCTCACGCCGCTCGGCTGGGACCGGCTGATCGGCGCGGACGCCAGCGCGATGGCGAACCGGGTTCGGGCGATCGGCGCGGAACTCGGCGTCGATGCGAAGGCGCTGCAGGCGGCGTTCATCGCCGACCAGGGAGATGACGGGGCCGGTGTCGCCCGCTTCGACGAACTGTTGCTCGCCCTGCTCGCGGCGCGACCGCCGAGCCATCCGGTGATCCTGGCCACCGACCGGGTGCTGCGCCGCCGGCCGGCGGA
>JBDTIW010000083.1:0-5076 GCA_039936215.1 Caulobacteraceae bacterium
AGGATGCGCAGCACTGTCGTCATCATCAGATCGCCCGCCGTGAACCGGTCGCCATCCAGGAAGGGCTTGTCGCCGAGCGACCTTGAGAGGGCCGACAGGCGCCTTTGCGCGAACTCGACCGCGCCGGGCCGCCGCAGCTTCGCCCATTCCTCGCCAGCATAGAAGACATCGATCACCGCGACATTCATCACAAAGGGCTCGATGGAATTGAGCGCCGCGATCAGCCACTGCGTCGCGCGGGCGCGGGCGTGCGCGTGCCGCGGCAAGAGCGCTTCGCTGGCCTCGCCGATATGCAGCACGATGGCGCCGGATTCGAAGAGGACGAAGCCGTCATCCTCGAAGATCGGCACCTGTCCGAACGGCTGCAGCGCGCGATAGTCCGCCTGGTCCTGATCGCCCTGCGCCAGCAGACGTGACGTGTAGGTGAGGCCGGCTTCCTCCAGCGCCCAACGCACGCGCAGATCGCGCACCTGGCCCTGGGCGAAGTCCGGGACCGATTTGAAGGCTGAAATCCTGATCATGCGGTGTTCTCCTTGGCGAGGGTTTGGGCATAGGCTTCCAGTTTGTCGAAACTCCCGTTCCAGCCGCCCACATGGCTGTCGCGACGCTCGACGTTGAGGAAAGGGGTCTGATGAAAGGTCTGGATTGTCTTTCCGTCCCGTTCTTCGAATATGATGGTCACCAGCGTCTCGACGCCCGCCGACGGGCCGTCGTTGTCCCAGGCGAAGGTGAAGGCGAGGCGCTTGTCCCGCTCGATCTCGCGATAGACGCCCCCGAACCGGTTCTCGCCGCGCTCCGCCGACCTGATCATCCCGCGGTAGGTGCCGCCGACGCGCAGATCGATCTCGGCCTCAGGGCAGTCGAAGCCTCGCGGCCCCATCCAGCGCCGCATGTGCTGTGGTTCGGACCACAGCGCGAAGACCACGTGGGCCGGCGCGTCGAAGGTTCGCACGATGAGGAGGTCGTCGTCGGCGAGACTGGCGCTCATCGCGCTTCTCCTTCCTTGAGTTCCGCGATGTAGGCGTCCATGCGGTCGAAGCTCTCGGACCAGAACTGGCGATAGCGGCCAATCCACTCGTCAACCTCTTCGAGCGGCGCGGTCCGCAACCGGCAGGGTCGCCACTGGGCTTCCCGCCCGCGAGAGATGAGCCCGGCGGCCTCCAGCACCTTCAAGTGCCGCGACACGGCCGGAAGGCTGATATCGAAGGGCGCGGCGATCTGGTTCACCGTCGCGGCGCCCTCGGCGAGCCGGGCGACAATGGCCCGACGCGTGGGATCCGCGAGGGCGGACAGGGTGGCGGAGAGGGGGGCGGGATCGAGCATTTAACCCACACTGCAATTAACTAGATCGTTAAATATGGTGGGATGTCGACTCTGTCAAGCGGGAACCGACCCGATTTCGCCCGCCATCCGCCCGACTTGCGTGAAGACGGACTCCAGTTGCGCGGCGGTCGGCGAACCGCCCTGGGTGTAGGCGCAGATCAGCACCGGCGCGCCGGGCTTGGACCAAGTCACCGCAATGTCGCCGGCCGCGTCCTTGCCGTTGTTTCCCGTTTTGTCGGCGATCTTCCACGTCTTGGGCAGGCCGGCGCGCAGGCGGTTGTCGCCAGTCTTGCAGTCCACCATCCAGGCGGTGAGGCGCTCACGCGAAGCAGGCGCCAGCACATTGCCCAGCACGAGGCGGCGCAGATTGCCCGCCATGGCGGCGGGCGTGGTGGTGTCGTGAGGATCGCCCGGCGGCGAGCGATTGAGCATCGGCTCGTTGTGGTCCAGGCGCGACACGGCATCGCCCGTCCGGGGCCAGAAGGCGGTGAGAGCGGCCGGGCCGCCGACGCGCGCCAGCAAGAGGTTGGCGCAGGTGTTGTCGCTCAGCTCCACGGCGGCTTCGCACATGTCAGCCACCGACATGGCCCCGGCAGCGAGATTCCGCCTGGCCACGGGGGCATACTCGGCCAGGTCTTGCGAACCGTATGGGATCATGCGCTCCAGATGATCTTCCCCGCGGTCGACCCTTGCCAGGACCAAGGCCGCGAGCGAGGTCTTGAACGTGCTGCACATGACAAAGCGCTGGTCGGCGCGCCAGGCGACCTTCGCCCCCGTGGCCAGGTTTTCGGCATAGAGGCCGATCCGTCCGCCGCTCTGGCGCTCATAGGCCTCAAGCGCGGGCGGCGCCCGATGCGCCATCGCCGGCCAAGGGGCCAGAGCCGGCGCGGTGGCCAACAGGGAGCGTCGGGTCAGGGTCATGGGGCTTTCTCAAACCGAGCCTTCGCGCGGCTTTGTCAGCCGGGCGCGCCAATATCAGGGTCTTTTCCGCGCTCTGGCCTTCGCCTGATCCTGCTTCGCCCGCAGTCGCGCGATGCGCTCGATCAGATCGTACGGGATGGGCTCGTCCAATGGGAAACGCAGATTGCCTTTCGGGCCACGGTAGCGCGCCAGCGCTTCGTCAAGGCCTGCATCGCCTTCGATCGGAGGAAATATTCCGATGTGGTTCTTGAAGGCGGCGAAATAAACGAGCATTCCGTGGCCCCGGAACGCGGGCATTTTATAGCTGATGATTTCTTTCGCTTCCGGAGCGGCGGCGCGAACGATTTCGCGGATGCGACGAAGAACGGCCTGGGCCCCCGGCGCCGAGGCGGCGATGTAGGCGTCCATTGTCGCTGCTTCAGAATCCACCCAACGATCCCGCGAAATGCCACCCGCGCCCACTGGTTCAGAATCGTCCGCGAAAACACGGCTGTCAACGTCCCATGCTGGCTCGCCATGCCGGCGCCGGCGCCATCGCGCCGCCCGGCATGAGAGCTTATTAACGTGCGTCCGGTTGCCGCCGATAGCTAGGATTGGCTTGCTTTCACGGGAGCGATCATGACGAGTTTTGCAAAAATCTTCACCGGCGTCCTGGCCCTGGCGTCGATAGCCGCGCTGTCGGTGCGCGCGGAAGCGCCGCCCAACCCTCACGCCATCCTGGCGGACGTCGGCAAGGTGGTCTCCTCCAACGGAATCGATGAGGCGAGGGCGGTGGAGATCGGTGGCATTCGCCAGTGGATCACCGTACGCGGACGCGATCGGCGCAACCCGATCCTGCTGGTGTTGCACGGTGGCCCCGCCGCGCCGGACCTCCCCAATCGCTATCTCTTCGAGGGGCCATGGACCGACTATTTCACGGTGGTGGAATGGGACCAGAGGGGGTCGGGCAAGACCTACGCGCTGAACGATCCGGCCAAGGTCGCGCCGACCGTGCGCGAAGAGCGGATGGTGAAGGACGCGGAGGAACTGGTCGCCTGGCTGCGCGCCGCCTACGGCAAGAAGAAGATCTTCGCGCTCGGTCATTCGTGGGGGACGGTGCTAGGGCTCGAACTGGCCGCGCGGCGTCCCGATTGGCTCTACGCCTATATCGGCGTCGGCCAGATCATCAACATGCGCCAGGGCGAGGCCGTCGGCTACGATTGGGTGCTGGGCGAGGCGCGCAAGGCCGGCGACACCCAGGCCGTGAAGGAACTCACCGCCATCGCGCCCTATCCCGAGCCGGACGGCGCGTTGCCGGTCGAAAAGATCGGCGTCGAGCGCAAATGGTCGGTTCGCTACGGCGGCCTGACTCACGGCCGTCAAAGCTACGACTATTGGGAAAACGCCGAAAAAATCTCCCCGGACTATTCCGAAGCGGATTTCAAGGCGATCGACGCGGGGAGCGCGTTCTCGATCCCCAGACTTCTGCCGGATCTGGCGGCGACCGATTTCACCAGGCTGAGGCGGCTTCGCTGTCCGGTGCTGATCTTCGCCGGCCGCTACGATTACACCACCCCTTCGGCCCCGGTGCTGCGCTGGTATGGCGCCCTCTCGGCGCCCAGCAAGCGCTGGGTGTGGTTCGAAAACTCGGCCCACATGATGTACGCCGAGGAGCCGGGAAGGGTGTTGGTGCATCTGGTCCAGGATGCGCTCCCGTTCGCCGTGGCGGCGGGCGATGCGGCGCCGTCCGGCAAGCCTTGAAGGGGAGGGCGGCGTCCTTCTGGCCTGTTCAGAAACTCCAAAGGCCAAGCCTGTTGCCGACCGTGACGCGCGAGCCTAGTCTGCTCGTAGAGTGAGAGGCCCAACGTGACGACAGGCATCCTTGCATCCGCATCGTCTGAGTCGAGGCCCGTGCGCCGCCGGAGTTCCTTTTATCTGGTCATGGCGCTGCTTATGGCCGCCATTGTCACCTACGGCTTCAGCCAGACGATCGGCGACAACCTGATCCATCCAAAGATCGCGCGCCCGTGGCTGCTCTATGTGCATGCGGCGTTATTCTGCGCCTGGCTGACGCTTTACGTCCTTCAATCGGGCCTCGTCCGGGCGGGCAACGTGAAACTCCATCGTCGCCTAGGCCTGGCGTGGCTGTGCCTGGGCGCCGCCATGCCCATTGTCGGCGTCGCCACGGCCGTTGTGATGCGCCGCTTCGACATCGTTCACCTGCACGACACGCTCCCGTTCCTCGTCATCCCCCTGTGGGACGTTGGGTCGTTCACGGTGTGCTTCGGTCTTGCCGCGATCTGGCGCAAACGGCCGGAGTTCCATCGACGGCTGATGTTTCTGGCCACCTGCGCCCTGATCGGCGCGGGGCTGGGTCGCTTTCCGGTCCCCGAAGCCTGGTTTAACGCCGGCTGGTTCTACTTTGTGATCGACGCCATGGTGCTTGTGGCGATAGGGCGCGACCTGATCGTCCAGCGCCGCGTCCATCCCGTGTTCGCCGTGGCGCTCCCGTTGATGGTGGTCGGTCAGATCGTCGCATGGACACTTTGGTGGTATCCGCCGGCGCCATGGCTGGGCTTTTTGCGCGTCTTGGTCGGCGCGGGGTGAGGGCGCTTCTGAAGACGCACCCGGTCACTTCGGCGGCTGCGTGTCGTTCAACGCCGCCGAAAGCCTGGCCGCGCCCTCCGCCGCCGGCGTATCCATGGACAGGCAGACCGTGTCCTGCCCCCTTGAAGGCGGCGCCATCTTGGGGACGCCGACCCCTCTGGCGGTGTTCGCCGATTGCGCGATGCGGGCGCGGATCGCCAGATTGGCCAGCAACGCGTCGTTCAGGGCCAGACGCAGGGTGTCTTG
>JBDTIW010000084.1:0-2836 GCA_039936215.1 Caulobacteraceae bacterium
TGCGATGGACCTGGCCGATGTCGCCCACGGTGATCACCTTGTCGCCGCTGGTCTTGATCGGCAAACGCAGGATGTCGTCGGGATTTTCCACCACCCCAGGCAACTTCACGGCGAAGGTTCCCTGGCGGGTGATCAGATCGCCAGCCGGCACGAGCTGGTTGTTGCGCCCGATGACGCTGGCCAGATCGGCGGTGCTGACGCCCAGGGCCTCCATCCGCGTCGGATCGACGGTGACCTCCAGCACTTCTTCGCGGCCGCCGGAGACTTCGGCCCGCAAAACGCCCGGCAGGGATTCCAGATGCTCCTTGAGGGTGCGGGCGGTGGCGTCCAGGGCGCGCTCGGGCGCGGCGCCGGCCAGCACGATGCCGATCGAGGGATTGTCGTTGGTGCTTTCCTCCTCGATAATCGGCGGCAGGGCGTCGGGCGGGAAGCGACCGCGGGCCAGATCGACCTTGGCGCGAACGTCTTCAAGCACCTTGTTCTTGTCGAAATTGACCTCGAATTCCAACAGGATTACCGCTTCGCCGCCGTAGGCGCGGGCGTTCATTTCCTTTAGGCCGCGGATAGTCTTGAGCTCACGCTCCAGGGGTCTGACCAGCAGGCGCTCGGCGTCCTCCGGGCTCACCCCCGGATAGGGCACCACCACCGAGATGAACGGCACGGTAATGTCCGGCTGGGATTCCCTGGGCAGGGTGAGATAGGAATAAAGGCCGAACAGACTGAGGACCAGGGTGACCGC
Organism: Caulobacteraceae bacterium; assembly: GCA_039936215.1. GTDB lineage: Bacteria > Pseudomonadota > Alphaproteobacteria > Caulobacterales > Caulobacteraceae > Acaudatibacter. The sequence continues at coordinate 740 of JBDTIW010000084.1, forward strand.
CAGGACCACCTTGCGGCGCTTGATGGCGCCGTCGATCAGGGCACCGATCATGACGCTCTCCCCGCCGCCGGCGCCGCCGCGACCCTTACCCTTTGGCCTTCGGACACATAGGATTGGCCCACCGTTATCAGGGCCAGATTGCCGGTCAGGCCCGAGATCCACACCCCGCCCGGCGTTTCCTCAAGCACGGTCACCGGCGCGAAGGCGACCTTGCCGTCGGCCGCCACATAGCGCACGCCCTGCCGGCCGCCCGCATCAAGCACCAGGGCCGAAATGGGGACGAGGTGGGCCGGTCCGACGCCGGCCCCGATCTTGACCTCCGCCGACAGGCCCGACTGCACGGCGCCGCCGGGGTTGGGGGCGGTCACCTCGATCCGATAGGTGCGGGTGGCCGGATCGGCGTCGTGGGCCACGAACCGCACATGGCCGACGACACTCGCCCCAGAAACCAGCTTGGCGGTCGCGCCCGCGCCGACCTTGAGCTTGCCGACCTGCGTCTCCGGCACGTCGCCCACCACCAGCAAGGGATCGAGCTCGATCACCGTGCCGCAGGACTGGCCGGGCGCCAGATAGGCCCCGACCTCGGCGTCACGATGGTCGAACACGCCTGAGAAAGGCGCGACGATGTTCACCTGTCGCAACGCGACCTCGGCCGCCCGCACCTCAGCCGACGCCGAATCGAGTCCCGCTTGGTCGGTGAGAACCTGGGTCTTGGAGCGGAACCCCTTGGCGGCCAGGCTGGCCGAGGCCTGCATCTGAAGTTGCTTGGCCCGCATGGCCGCCCGCGCCTGGTCCAGAGCCGCTGCCCGCGCGTCCACGGCCAGGCGGCAGAGCACCGTTCCGGCGCGCACGAAGGAGCCCTGCAGCACCGGCGTGGCGGCGACCAGGCCGGCCGTTTCCGAACGCGCCACCACCGTGCGCCTCGCCTGGGTGCGACCGCGGAAGGTGACGACGTAGGTATGTTCCGATTGCGGGGTGAGGCTCACCTGGACCAGGGGCGTGGCTGGGGCGGTGGCGGCGTTGTCGGCGCCCTTGTCGGCCTTGGCGTCATGGCCGAGGAACGGCCGCGCCAGCAGATAGGCGAACACCACCACCACGACCGAGGCCACCACGATGTAGGACGCCTTGATGCGCATCTTTGGTTCGGCCTTCCCCTTCGAGCCGTCGGTCAACCCTCCAGCTTGTGCGTCGCGCCGGGGGGCGAGTTCAAATGAATACGCGGAAAGGTTTGGGGGTTCGGACTCCCCCTCTCCCTATGCGGGGAGGGGGGTTGGGGGTGCGCCCACGCACCTTTGATTTGACCTGCGTCGCCTGGGTGACACTCGATCTTGAAGATTTGACGAAACTGGCCGGGGATGTTGTGACGCCCCCACCCCAACCCCTCCCCGCGAGGAGGAGGGGTCATAACGGAAGGAATCGCGATGCGCTATCTTCACACCGTGGCGCGGGTGAGCGGCCTCGACTAGGCGCTGGATTTCTACTGCGCCAAGCTCGGCCTCGAGGAGGTTTCCCGCATCGACAACCCGGCCGGCCGCTTCACCCTGGTGTTCCTGGCCGCGCCGGGCGACCCCGAGGCGGCGAGGGAAAAGCGCGCGCCGATGGTCGAACTGACCCACAGCTGGGACCCGGAAAGCCACGCCGGCGGTCGCAACTTCGGCCATCTGGCCTATCAGGTGGACGACATCTACCAGAGGTGCCGGCGCCTGGTCGACGGCGGCGTCACCATCAACCGCCCGCCGCGCGACGGCCACATGGCCTTCGTCCGCTCCCCCGACGGCGTCACCATCGAACGCCTGAAGCACGGCGCCGCCCTGGCCCCGGCCGAGCCGTGGGCCTCGATGCCCAACGTCGGGGTTTGGTAAGGGCCGAGTCTCGAAATCTCGCCGGCCGGCGAGTTTCCGGGGCCTACTTGCAACGGCGATGCCGCGAGGCGATATCCGGGATCGAAGCTCAAAGGACTCGCGACCGCCATGACCGACACCCCCGCCCATTCGCTCAATCTCGTGCCCATGGTGGTGGAGCAGTCCAGCCGCGGCGAGCGGGCCTTCGACATCTTCTCGCGCTTGCTGCGCGAGCGGGTGGTGTTTCTGAACGGGC
>JBDTIW010000085.1:0-2650 GCA_039936215.1 Caulobacteraceae bacterium
AGCACGGCCGGATCGTCGAAGTCGCCCAACGCGCCAATGAGGCGGGCGCGCAGCAGGGCGGTGTTGTCGCTCTCGCCCGGCGCCTTGTCCCAGCCGACGCGGGCGAAGACGGGTCCGAGAACGCCACGGGCCCAGGCGCGGAAGGCGGCTTGGCTCGGCAGGCCTTCATAGAGGGTGTCGAGGTCGTCCAGCCGGTCGCCCACGGCCTGAACGACCACGGGGTCGGCGGCCAAGGTCTTGAACGTCGCGGTGAGGTCGAGGAAGTCGGCCATCGGCGCCTGGCCCACATAGGCGAGGCTGGCGGTGTCGTTGAACACGCCCAACTGGTCGTCCGGCGAGAGGGCGCCATAGTGGGCGGCGATCGCCGCCAGGCCATCGGTGGAATAGCGGCTACGGAAATAGGCGGTCTGGCCGGCGTTCAACACCACCGGACCGCAGCCCGCGAGCGCGATCGGGGTGGGGCGCTCGCCCGAGACCACCGCCTTGGCCGGCGCCGCGCCCAGCGTCGCCGCGATGACCGGAACCCGCCACACCCGTGCGGTGGTCGATCCCGGGTCGATCGCATAGTGTCCCTGGGTCACGGCGAGGCTGGTGACGCCACCCTCGCACTTGGCCGACGCCTGCGTGATCATCGGCACGCCCGCTTGCAGGGTGAAATCGTGGGCGATCTGGGTGATCGGCCGCGCCGAACCCCGGTCCATCTCCGACCACAGGTCGTCGGTCACGGTGTTGCCATAGGCGTGATCGTGCATGTAGCGGCGCACGCCGGCGCGGAAGGCGTCCTCGCCCAGATAGGATTCCAGGGTGCGGATCACCGCCGCGCCCTTGAGATAGGTGATGGCGTCGAAGGCGCCGGCGGCCTGCAGAACGTCATAAATCGGCGTGACGATGGGGTGAGTGCCGTCGCGGGCGTCGGTCTCCATGGCGAACTGCTTGGCCTGCAGGTCTTGCAGCCACACCTTCCATTCGGGATGAAAATGGTCGGTGACCTTGGTCTCCATCCACGAGGCGAAGCCCTCGTTGAGCCACAGATCGTCCCACCAGGCCATGGTGACGAGATCGCCAAACCACTGGTGGGCCATCTCGTGCGCCACGACGATGTAGACGCCCTGCTTGTCGCCCTGGGTGGAGACGCGCGGATCGATCAGGAGGTCGCGCTCGAAATAGAAGATCGCCCCCCAGTTTTCCATGGCCCCGAAAAACTGGCTGGAGCCGGGGCCGGCGATCAGGTCGAGCTTAGGCAGCGGAAAGGGCGTGCCGAAATAGTCGTTGTAGTAGGGAAGTATGTGCGCCGCCGCGTCGAGGGCGAAGCCGGCGCTCGCCGTATCGCCGCGCTTGACCACCACACCCACGTCCACGCCGTCCACGTCGCGGTGGACTCGTTCGAAATCGCCGAGGCCGAAGAACAGCAGATAGGAGGACATCTTGGGCGTCTCTTTGAAGTGGACGCGCTTTAGGCCACCGGGCAGGGCGTCGGTGGAGGCGATCGGCATGTTCGACAGCGCCATCTCATCGGCCGGCACGGTGGCTGTGAGCTGGAAGGTCGCCTTGCGGCCCGGTTCATCCCACGAGGGTGTGAAGCGGCGGGCGTCCGAGTTTTCGAACTGGGTGAAGAGGGTGCGCTTCTTGCCGCCCGCGCCATCGTAGTCGAGGGCGAACAGACCCGAGGCCTGCTGGTAGATCTTGCCGCGATAGGCCAGGCTGAGGGTGTAGGGGCCGGGTTTCAGGGCGCGGGCGAAGGCGAAGGTCGCGGTCTGGACCTTGGCGTCGTAACTCACGGTCGGGGCGGCGGCCTCGCCGGAAAGCGCGGCCTTGTCGATGACGATGTCGGCGGCGTTCAGCACGATCCTGTCGGTGGGCTGATGGACGCTCACGTCGATCTGGACGGTCGCCTTGTAGGTCAGGGCCTTGGCGTCGGGGGTGAGGTCGATGCGGTAGTGGTCGGGGGTCACGGCCGCGGGCAGGACGATGCGCTGGCCGGCGGCGGCCGGGGCATCGGCCGCCCTGGCCAGCGCCGGGGGCTGAACGACAAAGACCGCGAAAGCCAGAATCGCGGGCCGGTATGCCTGCCGAAAGATCGTCTTGAGTTTCATCGCCGAACCCTCCCGCGTTGGCTGGACCGTAGAATAGGGCGGGGTGTCCGACAAGCGGGTGAGTCCTTGGCGCCCGCGTCCTTGGGCTGGACCGGCGCCGCGAGGGCGTGGCATGGAATCTCTACGCCGCCCGGCGATGCGATCGCCTGGGCTCTCGGCTCGTCCGACGCCTGGAAAGGGAACGCCCCGCCGATGACGTCCGCCGCCGTCCTTTCCGTGCGCGGGGTGAGCAAGACCTTCGCGTCGCGGCGGGCCTTGGAGGCGGTGTCGCTGGAGGTCGGCCGGGGTGAAATGATAGCCCTGATCGGGGCGTCGGGGTCGGGCAAATCGACCCTGCTGCGGTCCATCGCCGGCCTGGTGACCATCGACGACGGCGAGGGGCGTATCGACGCCTTCGGCGAATGCGTGCAGGCGAACGGGCGGCTCGCCGATACCGTCCGCCGGGCGCGCGTCCGCATGGGGTTCATCTTCCAGCAGTTCAACCTGGTCGGCCGCCTGACCCTGTTCACCAATGTGGCTCTGGGCTCGCTGGGTCGGATCGGCTTTTGGCGCGGCCT
>JBDTIW010000086.1:0-4683 GCA_039936215.1 Caulobacteraceae bacterium
CGTCGGCGTCGGGCAGGATTTTCGCCCCCACATCGACATAGGCCTGGTCGGCCAGGCCGATCCCCGCCCCGGCCCCTGCCTCCACGAACACCTCATGGCCCTCGCGGGACAGCCTCTGCACCACGCCCGGCGTCGCGCCGATGCGAAATTCGAGAGTCTTGATTTCCTTGGGGACGCCGATGCGCATTTGAGATGCCTCGCTAGTGTGATCTCAGACGGCCTTAGCATGCCGGACGGGCCTTAGGCGACACCCCGGCGAAGGCGCGGCTCCTTGACCAGAAAGGCAAGGACGACCAGGGCGCCGGCCAGCAGGACGATGGAGACGCCGAACAGAACCTCATAGCCGAGAAAGGCCGCGATGACGCCCCCGGCCACGGGGCCGATCGTCGACATGGCGCCCTGGGCGGTGGTGGTCAGGGCCAGGCGCATGGCCATGTCGTCGCGCTCACCGAACTCCAGCACCATGGTCTGGGAGCTCATCAGAAATCCCGACTGGGCGGCCCCCAGGCCGAAGAAGGCCATGAAGATCAAGCCATGCACGCCGATGGCCAGGCCTCCAAAGGCGGCGAGATGCAAGGAGGGCGCGGCCATCAAGAGGAGCGTGGCGGCGATCCAAACCACCAGCGCGCCGATGAAGGTGGAGCGGAAGCCGAACCGGTCGCCGGTCAGGCCCCAGATCAGATTGGTCGCCGTATCGGCGCCCAGGAAAGCCAGAGAGACGAGGCCCAGGTTCTGGCCGTTGAGGACCATCGAATGGCCGGCGTAGAGGATGTAGAAGGGCGCGGCGACCCGGCCGGCGGTGGCCAGGGTCTGGGCGACCATGAAGAACATGAAGCCGCGGTCGGCGGTGAGCAGGGTGGGGAACTCCCGGATGCGGTCGATCACCCGGCTCTTGGCGCGGATGGTCGGCGGGATGGGCTCGCGCATCAACAGGCGAAGGGCGGTGAGACCCAAGCTGGTGAGGACAAAGGCCAGCAGGAAGGTGGCGCCATAGCCGTTTCCGAACACGTTGCGCTGGATCAGATAGTGGCCGGCGAACCAGGCCAGGGCGGCGGCGATCGCCCCGCCGGTGACATTGCGCAGGGCTTGGAGACGCCCCCGTCGGGCGATGGGAATGACCTTGGCCAGCAGAAGCTGGAAGGCTACCGACTGCGGCCCCGAAAACAGGCCCAGCAGAAACAGGAACACCAGAATGGCGATCAACAGCGGATAGCCGTGCAAGATAAAGCCGGCCACCGCGACGCCGAGGATCTGGATGCGCATCAAGGTGCCCATCAGCATGGCCACCGGCAGGACCCGCTTGCGATGCTCGATCTGGGTGGCCCCGATCACCGGCGACAGCACCCCGCCCAGTTGCTGCAGGGATTGGCCCAGGCCGACGATGAAGTCCGAGCCGGAGAGCAGGTGCAGATAGGCCGGCAGGAAGGTCGGGGCGTTGAACAGGCGAAAGCCGGTCATGCCCAGCATGCCGTGCATGAAATGGCCGGCGAAATTGCGCGGCAGGTTCTTCCACACGAACCGCTCGTAGGCCGCCTCGGCCTCGATCAACTCCGAATCCGGCGGCGGCTGCGACACTCGACCACGCTCCTTTCGGCCGGGTCGTAGCAGGATTCCCGTTTTGGGGACGGGACGCATTGCCTCCCTCCCCCAATGGGGAGGGTGGCGGCGACCCTCGCGAAAGCGGGGGGGACGTCGGGTGGGGAGTGCTGAAGTGGCCCGGAGGCTTCAGGTTACGAGCCTTGGAGTTGCCAATCCCAAGACCTCGGAAGGTTCAGTACTCCCCACCCTGAGGCCTTCGGCGTCTGTCCCTCCCCGTTAGGGGAGGGAGGAAGAAAAACGCCCCTCCCCTACCCGAATACCTCGAACAGCCCTGCCCCACCCTGGCCGCCGCCGATGCACATGGTGACCACGGCGTGTTTGACGTTGCCGCGCCGACGGCCCTCCTGCAGGGCGTGGCCGGCTAGGCGCGCGCCGGTCATGCCGAAGGGGTGGCCGATGGCGATGGAGCCGCCGTTGACGTTGTATATTTCCGGATCGACACCCAGGGTGTCGCGGCAATAGAGGCACTGGCTGGCGAAGGCCTCGTTCAATTCCCAAAGATCGATGTCATCGATCTTCAGGCCATGGCGTTCGAGAAGGCGGGGGACAGCGAACACCGGGCCGATGCCCATCTCGTCGGGGCGGCAGCCGGCCACCGCCCAGCCCTTGAACACACCCAGCGGCTTCAGACCCCGCCGCTCGGCTTCCTTGGCTTCCATGATCACCACCGCCGCCGCGCCGTCGGAAAGCTGCGAGGCGTTGCCGGCCGTGACGAAGTTGCCTGGCCCGCGCACCGGCTCCAACCTGGCCAGACCCTCGAGGGTGGTGTCGGGGCGATTGCACTCGTCGCGGGTGACCGTGTAGTCGACGATGCTCTCTTCTCTGGTCTCCTTGTTCACCACCTTCATCTTGGTGGCCATGGGGACGATCTCATCGGCGAACTTGCCGGCCTGCTGCGCCGAGGCCATGCGCCGTTGGGATTCCAGGGAATATTCGTCCTGGTATTCGCGGGAGATGTTGTAGCGCTTGGCGACGATGTCGGCGGTGTCGATCATCGGCATGAAGATGTCGGGATACTGGTCGGTGAGCTTCGGATCGATGGGTTCGGAGGCGCCGCGGGCGCCGCCGAAGCTGATCGACTCCACCCCGCCGGCCACCACGCACTCAGCGCCGTCGTCGATCACATAGCGCGCCGCCATGGCGATCGATTGCAGGCCCGAGGAGCAAAAGCGGTTGATGGTCACCCCACCGGTGGTGATCGGCAGGCCGGCCAGGAGGGCGGCATTGCGTCCGGGGTTGCTGGCGCCGTGCGAGACATTGCCCATGAAGCAATCCTCCACCGCCTCCGGCTCGACCCCGGCCTTGGCCACCGCGTGCTTGATCGCATGGGCGGCCTGGGAGACCGACGGCGTGATGTTGAAACCGCCCCGCCCTGCCTTGGCCAGGCCCGTGCGGGCATAGGAGACGATCACCGCTTCGCGCATCTTGAATGCTTTCCTTGAAAAATTCTGAGGGGTTCGGCCAAGACTCTACCCATCGCGGGCGCGCTGGCTAGACGAAAAGCGTTGGAAGCCCCTACCCCACCCCAACCACCGCCGCGAGGACCATCACCGTTCCCACCAGGCCCACTACCCAGAACAGGGGCCGGATCCACGGGACGCCGAGCAGGTAGAGGACGGCGTGGACGAGGCGGGACCAGAAGAACAGCTCGGCGCCCAGCAGCGTCCAATGATTGGAGAGGTGGGCGAGGGCGGCGATGAGGATGAGGGGAGCGAAGATGGTCAGCCCTTCGCGGTGATTGTCGACCACGCGCTTGGTCCTGGCCTGGAAGACCCCAGGCGGGGGCAGGTGGTCGCGGGGTCCCGCCAGGACCATCCCCTGCGCCTGGACGCCGGCGGCGCCCTGGATCAGCACCAAAACCAGCAGCAAAGCGGCCGACCAAGCCAGCATGGTCAGTTCAACGCTCATCGCCATCGCCTCCCTTCACATTTCGAGCCGCCGACCGCCTAAACTACCCCATGCGCAATCAGGCTGTGAGCGCAGTCGAGGGTGGTCTCCTCGGCGGCCCGCGGGCGCCAGCCTAGCAGGTCTCGCGCCTTGGCCGAGGTAAATTCGCGCCGCCGGCCGAGGTCCGGCGTCACCGACTTGAGGTCGGGATCGAACAGCGCCGCCAGCCGGACCAGGAAATCGGGCATCTTTCGGGTGGGGACCTTTGCCGCCGCCGCGCCCAGGTGGCGGCGAAGGATGTCGGCCATCTCCTCGAACCATTTGAAGTCGGAGGCGGCGATGAACCGCTGGCCGGCGGCGCCGGGCGCCGTCATGGCCGCGACGTGCAGATCGGCCACGTCGCGGACATCGACGACATTGAAGCCGAGCCTGGGCAGACCCGGAACCTTGCCGGTCAAGAGGCGCTGGACGACCTGGATCGAACCGGAGAAATCCGACCCCATCACCGGCCCAAGCACGAGGGCGGGATTGACGGTGGCCAGGGTCGTCGTCCCGCCGGCCGAGGCCATCAGCTCCCAGACGGCGCGCTCGGCGATGGTCTTGGATCTCGAATAGGCGGTCACGCCGGCCAGATCTGGATCGGTCCACACGCTCTCGTCGGCGACGGCGTCGGGGGAACCCGGCGCGAGGCTGGTCGCGGCGACCGACGAGGTCATCACCACCCGCTCGGCCCCGGCCGCGATGGCCGCCTTCAAGGCCCGCAAGGCGCCATCGCGGGCCGGCGTGATCAGCTCGTTGGGGTCCTTGGGCTCGGCGATGATGAGGGGCGAGGCCACGTGGAGCACGAAGCGGCAACCCTCGGCCGCCGCCTCCCAGCCTTCGTCGGCGGTGAGATTGGCGGCGTGGAAGCTCAGGCGGTCGCCCGGATCGGTCACTGTGGCGATGGCGGCGCGGACGGCGCCTTCGCGGGCGAGGTCGCGCACCGTGGTCCGCACGTGGTAGCCGCGCTCAAGCAGGGTGGCGACACACCAGCCCCCGATATAGCCCGACCCGCCCGTCACCAGGACCGCCTCGCCGTCGCTCATCGCCGCCTCCGCCTTTAATCTTTACGACGATAAGATGGAAGTGGCGGCGACACAAGCGAAGCCTTGCCTTCGGCGACGCCGGGCGCCATCGGTCGGGCGAGTTTCGGAGACC
>JBDTIW010000087.1:0-4419 GCA_039936215.1 Caulobacteraceae bacterium
TCCATCTGGTAGCCGGCCTCGGCGCGCTCGACGGTCAGGGGCCCGGACAAGGTGTCGAAAACGATGCGGTTGCTCGCAAGGCGAAGTTCGGCGAGCAGCAAATGGCCGCTGGCCAGGGTCGCGTGACCGCAAAGGGGAACTTCCAGGGCCGGCGTGAACCAGCGCAGGCCAAAGCGGGCCGGATCGCCGGTCTTCAGCAGGAAGGCGGTCTCGGCCTGGTTGTTCTCCGCCGCCAGGGCCTGCATCCAGGAGTCCCCTGGCCATTCATCGAAGGGTTCCACCACGCAGGCGGGGTTGCCCTTGAACGGCGCGGCGGCGAAGGCGTCGATGGTCCACTGGCGCATGGGGCGCTCCTTGGCTGGGAAGGCGCGAGCGCCATAGCATCGGCGGCGCGCGTCGGGATCATCAGGAATTCTCCCCTCGCCTTAAGCTTCCGCCGCCACTTCCGGCCATCGCCTTTGCGCATTGGCGATGGTTCGGGCGAGGCCGGCCGAGGGGCGCAAGGGGTTGGGGCGGATGCGCAGGGCGAACAGGTCTTCCAGGCCGAAGGGAGCGACGATGGTGAGCGCGTCGTCCGCCTCCAGGCGGGCGCCAACGGCGAAAGCGGGCGAGGTGAAGCGGGTCAAGGCCTCGGCGGTTTGGCCAAGCGGCGCGTATGTCTCGCCGAACTTGTTTTCGAACCACAGATGGACGCGGGCCTGGTTGCGAACCTCCACCCTTTCCCTGAGCGGCGGCTCGAAGGCGGCGGCGGCGCGGCGGATGACAAGATCCTCGGCCTCGAAGGAGAGGTCGGCGGCGTCGAAATAGGCCAGGTCGTAGTCGTTGATCCCATGCTCGGGGGCCCGGCCGGTGAGATGGTTCCAGACCGGCTGATAGATGGCGCCGGAGAACACCAGCCAGTCCGGAAGCGCGAGGTCACGCGCGCCCTGCAGGACCGTCATCAGGTCGGGCGTCGCGCGAAGAATGGTCTCCATCCGCGCTTGGAGGCGGCTCATCGGTCCCTCATCGGCCAGGCATGGTCGAGAGGCCCGTGCCCGGCGCCGAGGCCCGGCGCGCGGCGGATGGCCTCGGCCGTATAGCCCCAGGCGCGGGCGACGCCGGCCTCCAGGGGCAGGCCCTGGGCGAGGGCGGCGGCGCAGGCCGAGGCGAGAGTGCAGCCGGCGCCGTGGGTGTGGCGGGTGGCGATGCGGGGACCTTCGAAGGTCGTTTCGCCGGACGGTGTCATCAGTATATCGGTGAGCGCGTCACCGGCGATGTGGCCGCCTTTCATCAGCACGGCGACGGCGCCCATTCGCAACAGCACCTCGCCGGCGCGGCGCAGGTCGTCGGTGGTGGAAACCTCAAGGCCGGTCAGGGCCGCGGCCTCCGGAGCATTGGGCGTGAAGAGGGCGGCGCGGGAAATGAGCAGGTCGCGAAAGGTTTCCAGAGCGGCGTCGGGGAGCAAGGATCGTCCGCCCTTGGCCACCATCACCGGGTCAATCACGGCGGGGATGTTCGGCGCGGAATCGAGCAGGCGGGCCACGGTCTCGACCACCACGACGCTCCCCAGCATGCCGACCTTGATGGCGTCGGCCCCGATATCGTCCAGCACGGCGCGCGCCTGGGCCTCGATCAGAGCGACCGGAAGAGGGAAAATATCGTGGACGCCCAGGGTGTTCTGGACGGTGATGGCGGTGATGGCGCAGGCGGCGTAGCCGCCCAGGGCGGTGAGGGTCTTGATATCGGCCTGGACGCCCGCCCCGCCGCCGCTATCGGAGCCGGCGATGATGAGGACGCGACCGAGCGCGGTCACCCGATGGCCTCCAGGAGGGCGAAGGCCTGGGCGGTCTCACTCACGTCATGGACGCGGACGGCCGCGACTCCGGCGCGCGCGCCAGCCAGGGCGGCGGCCAGGGAGCCGCCCAGACGGTCGGCCGGGTGAGCGCCGCCGGCCCCGACGGCCTTGAGGAATCCCTTCCGGCTGGCGCCCAGGAGTATTGGAAAGCCCAGGGCGACGATCTGGTCCAGGCCAGCCAAGAGGGCGAGGTTGTGGGCGGTCGTCTTGCCAAAGCCGAGGCCGGGATCGAGCCAGATCTTCTCTCCCGCGACGCCGCCGGCCATGGCCGCTTCGGCGCGGGCGGCCAGGAAGGCGGCGACCTCGGCGACCACGTCGTCATATTGCGGATCGATCTGCATGGTGACCGGCTCGCCCCGCATGTGCATCAGCACCACGCCGCAGCCGAGTTCGGCGGCGATGGCCAGGCTGTCGGGCGAAAAACGCAGGGCGGTAACGTCGTTCCACATCGTCGCGCCGGCGGCGACCGCGGCGCGGGCCACGGCGGGTTTCATGGTGTCGATGGAGAGGGGCGCGTCGCCCGCGACCGCCGCGATCAGGGGCATGACGCGGGCGAGTTCTTGCACCTCCGACAGCGGCTGCGCCCCCGGCCGGGTGGATTCGCCGCCGATGTCGAGCACGTCCGCCCCCTCGGCGATCAAGCGGCGCGCGTGGGCGACGGCGGCCGCGGTTGTGGGGAAGCCACCGGAAAAACTGTCCGGGGTCACGTTGACGATCCCCATGATGAGGGGGCGGGAGGGACCCTTCTCCCCTCGCGGGAGAAGGGCGCTAGGCAAATCCAGGATCAGGCCTTGGGGCCAGGGGCACCGACACGCGGGGGCCGGCGGGGGAGCGGTGTTCGGTCTCGTCGCGGTTGGGCTTAACGCCCTTGAGGGCATTGACGATCTCCTCGCCCGACAGGGTCTCGAACTCCAGCAGGGACTTGGCCAGGGTGTGCAGATCCTCGAGCCGTTCGGTGAGGATGCGGCGCGCCTCGTCGTGGGCGCTCTGGACCAGGCGGCGGACCTCGAAATCGATCTTCTGGGCGGTGTCTTCCGAGACGTTCTGGGTGCGCGCCACCGAGTGGCCGAGGAAGACCTCCTCCTGGTTGTCGCCGTAGGAGACGGTGCCCAGGGTGTCGGAAAAGCCCCAGCGGGTGACCATATTGCGGGCCAGAGAGGTGGCGGCCTGGATGTCGTTGGAGGCGCCGGAGGTGATCTTCTCCTTGCCGAAGATCAGTTCCTCGGCGGTGCGGCCGCCCATCAGTATGACCAGGCGCGAGGTCATCTGCTCGTAGTTCATCGAATAGCGGTCGCCCTCGGGGAGCTGCATGACCATGCCCAGCGCCAGGCCGCGCGGGATGATGGTCGCCTTGTGGACAGGATCGGCCGACGGCACCGAGATGGCGACGATGGCGTGGCCGCCCTCGTGATAGGCGGTGTTGCGCTTTTCCTCTTCGCTCATGACCATGGATTTGCGCTCGGCGCCCATCATCACCTTGTCCTTGGCGTCCTCGAAATCACGCTGCAGGACCATCCGGCGGTTGCGCCGGGCGGCCATCAGAGCCGCCTCGTTGACGAGGTTGGCCAGATCGGCGCCGGAGAAACCGGGGGTGCCGCGGGCGATCACCTTGACGTCGACGTCCGAGGCCAGGGGGACGTTGCGCATGTGGACGCGCAGAATCTTCTCGCGTCCGCCGACATCGGGATTGGGCACCACCACCTGACGGTCGAAACGGCCGGGCCGCAGCAGGGCCGGGTCCAGGACGTCGGGGCGGTTGGTGGCGGCGACCAGGATGATGCCCTCGTTGGCCTCGAAGCCGTCCATCTCGACCAGGAGCTGGTTGAGGGTCTGTTCGCGCTCGTCGTTGCCGCCGCCCAGGCCCGCGCCGCGATGGCGGCCCACCGCGTCGATCTCGTCGATGAAGATGATGCAAGGGGCGTTCTTCTTGGCCTGTTCGAACATGTCGCGCACCCGCGAGGCGCCGACGCCGACGAACATCTCCACGAAGTCGGAGCCGGAGATGCTGAAGAAGGGCACTCCCGCCTCGCCCGCGATGGCTCTAGCGAGCAGGGTCTTGCCGGTGCCCGGAGGGCCGATCAAGAGGGCGCCCTTGGGGATCTTGCCGCCCAGCTTCTGGAACTTTGCGGGGTCCTTGAGGAAGTCGACGATCTCGGTCAATTCCTCCTTGGCCTCGTCGACCCCGGCCACGTCGTCGAAGGTGACCTTGTTCTTGTTCTCGGTGAGCAGGCGGGCCTTGGACTTGCCAAATCCCATGGCCCCGCGCGCCCCGCCCTGCATCTGACGCATGAAGAACACCCACACGCCGATCAGGAGGATGATCGGCAGGAGGTTGATCAGGATGGAGAGCAGGAGGCCCGCGCCGGGCGGCTGGAAGGTGATCGACGCGCCATGCGCCTCCAAGCGTTTTTCCAGATCGGAGGTGTCCTGCGGCCCGGTGGAGGTGAGCGTCCCCTCGCGGTCCTGGGCGGTGATCTCGGCGCCCTTGATGGTCACCGACTTGATATCGCCGCTGTCGACCCGGTTCAGCATCTCCGAATAGGCCACGGGGCGTGAGTTCCCGCCCTGCGATCCACGGGTGATCA
>JBDTIW010000088.1:0-2946 GCA_039936215.1 Caulobacteraceae bacterium
AGGCCCGCCGCCAGCAGGCTTGGGAGGCCGTCGGCGTGAACGCCATGCGGCATGAGCTTGGTGGCGAGCCAAAATCCAAGGGCGGTCGCCAGGACATGGAGGACGAAGCGCATGGTGAGGAATCCGCGAGGAGGCGACGAGGAGGGCGCACTCTAGCGCACAGGCGCGCCAAGGAAAGCGTTGGCGTTGCTTTACGTTGACGTTTACGTAATAAAGATCTAGCTTCCCTTCCAAAGGGGTAAAACGTCCCGAGGGGGCCATCCACCAGGGAGACCGCCATGACGAGCGAGCTTCGCCGTCCCGAACGCACCTTCACCATTCGCCAGCTGTGCCTGGAGTTCAAATGCACGCCTCGGGCGCTGCGTTTCTACGAAGACAAGGGTCTGCTCGCCCCCGCCCGCCAGGGCCTCAACCGGGTCTATTCTTACAAGGACCGCGCTCGGCTCCAGCTCATCCTGCGCGGCAAGCGGGTCGATCTCTCCCTGGCCGAAATCCGCGAAATCCTCCAGCTCTACGACAAGGGGGACGGCGGCGCGGCCCAGAACGCCAAGGCTCTTCGAAAGTTCCGCGAGCGGCTGGTGGCCCTCGAACAGAAGCGCGAGGATATCGGTCACGCCATCGACGAGCTTCACGCCGCCTGCGCGCGCCTGGAGGAAATGCTCGCCGCCTCGCGTCCCGACCTCCTGCCCAGCGCCGAGGAATACGACAAGCTGGTGCGCGCCCGCGTCGATGGCCATCACGATCCGGTCGGGGCGAGGTAGATGCCCTATCAGCCCCCGGTGCGCGAGCACCTCTTCATCCTGCGCGACGTCCTGGCCATCGACCAGTACGGCGCCCTGCCGGCCTTCGCGCAGGCGCCCCTGGACGTGATTGAACAGATCCTGGACGAGGCCGGACGGTTCGCCGCCGAGGTCCTGGCCCCGCTCAACCGTGTCGGCGACAGAGAGGGCTGCGTCTGGCATGCGGACGGGTCGGTAAGCACGCCGGCCGGGTTCAAGGACGCCTACGGGGCGCTGGTCGCCGGCGGCTGGCCGGCCCTGGGGGCGGAGGCCCGGTTCGGAGGCCAGGGCCTGCCCTCGGTGGTCGGCCTGGGGTTCAGCGAGATGAGTTCGTCGGCCAACATGGCCTTTTCCATGTATCCGGGCCTCACCCACGGGGCCTATTCGGCTATCCTTCACGGCGGCTCGGAGGCGCAGAAGGCGCTCTATCTGCCCAGACTGGCCTCCGGCCAGTGGGCCGGAACCATGAACCTTACCGAGCCGCAATGCGGCACCGATCTGGGCCTGTTGCGCGCCAAGGCCGTCCCGGCGGTCGACGGGACTTACAGGATCAGCGGCGAGAAGATCTGGATTTCGGGTGGCGAGCAGGATCTGACCGAAAACATCGTCCATCTGGTCCTGGCCCGCATCGAGGGCGCGCCGGCCGGCGTCCGCGGCATCAGCCTGTTCATCGTTCCCAAATTCATTCCGAACCCGGACGGAACCCTGGGGCCGCGCAACGGCGTCGTCTGCGCCGGCCTGGAAGAGAAGATGGGTATCCACGGCAACGCCACCTGCGTCATGGTCCACGACGCGGCGACCGGCTGGCTGGTCGGCGAGGAGAACCGCGGCCTCGCTTTGATGTTCGTGATGATGAACGAGGCGCGTCTGGGCGTCGGACTCCAGGGCCTGGCCCAGGGCGAGGCGGCCTGTCAGGCCGCGGCCTCCTTCGCCAGGGAAAGGCTCCAGGGCCGCTCGCTGACCGGGCCGAAGAACGCCGACGGCCCGGCCGACCCGATCGTCGTCCACCCCGACGTGCGCCGTATGCTGCTGGACGCCCGCGCCATCCTCGAAGGCGGTCGCGCCCTCCTGCTATGGACCGCCCTGCGCGGCGACCTGGCGCGAGGCCACCCGGACGAAGCGGTGCGCCAGGCGGGCGAGGACACCATGGGCCTGCTCACTCCGGTCCTGAAAGGCTTTCTCACCGACCGCGGCTTCCAGATCTGTTCGGACGCCATGCAGGTGCATGGCGGGGCCGGCTTCACCGAACACTTTCCGGTCAGCCAGTACCTGCGCGATTGCCGCATCGCCCTGATCTACGAAGGGACCAACGGCGTCCAGGCCCTCGATCTGGTCGGCCGCAAGCTGGCCGCCAAGGGCGGGCGGGCGGTGATGGCCTTCTTCGCCGAAATCGACACCTTCGTGGAGGCCGAAGAGGGCGAGGGCGACTTCGCGCCGTTCGTCGAGGCGCTGGCCGGCGCCAAGGCGCAGCTTCAGGAGGCGACCCTGTGGCTGATGCAGAACGGCCTGGCCAACCCCGACAACGCCGGCGCCGCCTCCACCGACTATCTGCACCTCTTCGGCCTGACGGGCCTGGCCTATATGTGGGCCCTGATCGCCAAGGCGGCGATGAGGAGGATCGCCGGCGGCGACACCGATCCTTTCTTCGCCAACAAGCTGATCGTCGGTCGCTATTTCATGGAGCGGGTCCTGCCCGACGCCGGCGCCCGCCTCGCCAAACTCAAGACCGGATCGGCCACCCTGATGAGCTATCCGGCGGAGGCCTTCTGACCGTGAGCACCCATCGCGCCGGCGTCGAATGGACCCTGGACGACGGGGATTTCTTGAAGCGCCGCTACAGCCGCGCTCACACGCTCTCCTTCGACGGCGGCGTCAGCGTGGCCGGCTCGCCCTCGCCGCACATCGTCCCGGCCCCCTTCTCCCGCCCCGACGCCGTCGATCCCGAGGCGATGTTCACGGCCTCCCTGAGCGCCTGCCACATGCTGTGGTTCCTCGATCTGGCCGCCCGCGCCGGCTTTGTGGTCGCCGCCTACCGCGACGCCGCCGAGGGAACCCTGGCCCGGAACGCCGCCGGCAGGATGGCCATGACCCGCGTCGTCCTTCGCCCCGCCATCGACTTCGCCGGCGATCCGCGCCCCACCCCGGCCGACATCGCCGCCCTCCACCA